>DATAGR010000318.1:0-12585 GCA_036263575.1 Aquihabitans sp.
AGGCGCTCCCGCTCCTGGAGGCCGGTGGCCATGTCGTTGAAGCCGGCCTGCAGGAGCCCGAGCACGCTGCCGTCGTAGACGTCGACGCGAGCGTCGAGGTCGCCGTCGGCCACGCGAGCGATGCCCTCCCGCAGCGACGACACCGGGTCGGCCACCGCGCGGGCGCCCAGGACCGTGATCCACCAGCCGATCACCAGCCCCGTGCCCGAGAGGACGAGCATGGTGACCGCCAGCTCGGTCGCGGTGGCGTCGTCCTGGGCGAGGGCGAAGATCGCGGTGATGGCGAGCCCGGCCAGCGGCACGCCGGTGCCGAGCATCCAGCCCAGGAGGGCGCGCGTCACGACACCCGGCAGCTTGGGCCGGTCGACGTGGTGTCGGCAGAGCGCGGCCGACGCCAGCGGGCGGATGATGCGCTCGGCGAGCAGGTAGGCGAACGCCGACGTCGTGAACCCGCCCAGCGTGATGGTGAACGCGGTGCGGGAGAGGAGGTCGACCTCCACGAGCGCGTTGACGAGCGAGAAGAGGAACGCGGCGACGAGCCAGAGCGTGGCGTGCACCAGGAACAGCCGGAAGGGCGCCCGCAGCAGCGCGGTCACCTCCTTGTCGGTGGGCTCCCGGGCCTCCTCCGCCCACCGCCGCCCCGACCGCAGCCACGCCTCGCCCCAGAACACGCCGGCCGGCAGGACGAGGAGGAGGAACGCCCCGCCGAGGATGGCGTTGGTGACGAGCAGCCGGGTGCTGAGCTCGGCCTCCGGCGGGCCGGGCAGCACCCACGTGATGCAGGCGATGACGATGGCGGCGCCGGACAGGTTGGCGACGGCGAGGGCGCCGAAGAGCCGTCGCCGGACGTGGCGCACGAGGCGCTGGCCCGCCGGCCCGCTCAGCTCCGCCGGCGTCGGGCTGCTGCGCCGTCGCTCGGCTGGTCCCGACGGGCGAGGCGGCGCCGCCGTGGCGTCGGCCGCCGGGGCGACGGCGTCGTCGACGTCCGGCGCGACGGGCGGAGCGGATGCCTCGCGGGTCGGCGCGGCACGCTCGGACGGGGGCACGGACGAACGCTACCGGGCCGGTCCGGATCGTCCCGAGAGGAAGGCGGCCGGTCACCCGTAGGCTCCAGCCCGATCACCCGCCACCAGGAGGACCCCATGACCGAGATGACCTACCGACGCCTCGGACGCTCCGGCCTGAAGGTGAGCGTCCTCTCCTTCGGCTCCTGGGTGACCTTCGGCGACCAGGTCGACACCGCGCTGGCCAAGGAGTGCCTGGGCGCGGCGCGCGACGCGGGCGTGAACTTCTTCGACAACGCCGAGGCCTACGCCGGCGGGCAGTCCGAGCAGATCATGGGCGACGCCATCCGGGAGCTCGGGTGGGAGCGGTGGTCCTACGTCCTCTCCACCAAGATCTACTGGGGCATCCACAAGGACACGGTCAACATGGCCAACACCTTGAACCGGAAGTACCTCATGCAGGCGATCGACGGCTCGCTCGAGCGCCTCGGGCTCGACTTCGTCGACCTCTTGTTCTGCCACCGGGCAGACCCCGAGACGCCGATCGAGGAGACGGTGTGGGCGATGTCCGACATCGTGTCGTCGGGCAAGGCCCTCTACTGGGGCACGTCGGAGTGGACCGCCGACGAGCTGCGCGCCGCCTTCGAGATCGCCGAGCGCCACCACCTCCACAAGCCGGTGATGGAGCAGCCGCAGTACAACCTCTTCGAGCGCCGTCGGGTCGAGCGCGAGTACGCCCGCCTCTACGAGGACCACGGCCTCGGCCTCACCACGTGGAGCCCGCTCTCGTCGGGCCTGCTCACCGGCAAGTACGCCGACGGCATCCCCGAGGGCAGCCGGGCCTCGCTGCCGGGCTACGAGTGGCTGCGCGACCACGTCACCGACGCCACCAAGAACGCGCAGGTGAAGGAGCTGGCCGTCGTGGCCGAGCGCCTCGGCGTCACCACCTCGCAGCTGGCGATCGCCTGGTGCGCCGCCAACCCGAACGTGTCGACCGTGATCACCGGCGCCAGCAACGTCGACCAGGTGCACGAGAACCTGGGCGCGCTCAAGGCCTTGGAGCAGCTCACCCCCGACGTGCTGGCCGAGATCGCCGAAATCGTCTCGCCCTTCCGGCGGCGGTAGCCGGGAGGCGGGGCCGGGCGTCGTCAGAGGTCGGCGAACCCCAGGTCGAGGTTGGGCTGCTCGAGGCCGCCGTCGACCTCGATGACCTTGCCGGTGACGTACGAGCCGGCCGACGACGCCAGGTAGAGCACGGTGGCGGCGATGTCGTCGGGGTGGCCGATCCGCTTGAGCGGCGTGACCTCCTCCATGGTGGTGCGCATCGCCTCGTCGTCGAGCACCACCTCGAGCGCCGAGGTGGCCACCGACCCGACGGCGATGGCGTTGACGCGGATGCGCGGCGACAGGTCGCGCGCCGCCAGCCGGGTGTAGTGGGCCAGCGCGGCCTTGGCGGTGCCGTAGGCGAGGAAGCCGCGGCCCGACACCCGGCCCATCACCGACGAGATGCCGACGATCGAGCCGCCGCCGCCCTCGAGCATGAGCGGCACCGCCGCCCGGTTCAGGGCGTGGGCGGTCGCCACGTTGAACGAGAACGCCTCGGCGAGGAACCGGGGCGACGTGTGCTCGAACGGGCGCGGCATCGACCCGCCGAGGTTGTCGACGACGACGTCGAGGCGGCCGAAGGCCTCCATGGCGGCCGGGGCCAGGGCGGCCACCGCGTCGAGGTCGCTCAGGTCGGCGGGGACCACCAGCGCCCGCCGGCCCGCCGCCTCCACCCGGGCGGCGACCTCGCGCAGCTGCGCCTCGGTCCGCGACGCCAGCACGACGTCGGCGCCCGCCTCGGCGAGGGCGACCGCCGTCGCCGCACCGATGCCCCGACCGGCGCCGGTCACCACGGCGACCTGGTCGGTGAGGAGGAAGCGGTCGAGGATCATCGGAGGCCCTCCCGGGCTGGTCTCTGACGGGTCGTCAGACTGTACCGACGGCTCGCGCCCGACGCCGGTGGGCACCGCTGTGAGGTCCCGGCGCCCGCTGCGGACCACCGTGGCATGCTGGCGCCCCCGGGGGCCGCCGGGCACACGTCGAGGGAAGCAGGGACCGCATGGCCGACACCATGGTCGACGCCGCCACGGCGCTCGCCGGGCTGGTGGGCGCGGCCCACGTGCTCACCGGCGAGGCCATCGGCGAGGACTACACCCACGACGAAGCCCTGACCGCGACACCGCACCGCCCGATCGCCGTGGTGCGCCCCGGCGACACCGACGAGGTGGCCGCCGTGGTGGCGTGGGCCCAGGCCAACGACGTGCCGGTGACCGCCCGGGGGTCCGGCACCGGCCTCTCGGGGGCGTGCGTGCCGCAGCCCGACGGCATCGTCGTGTCGTTCGAGCGCATGGCCGCGATCCTCGAGATCGACACCGACAACCACGTCGCGGTCGTCCAGCCCGGCGTCACCCTCGCCGAGCTCGACGAGGCCACCGCCGTCGTCGGCCTCGTGTACCCGGTGTTCCCCGGCGAGAGCTCGGCCAGCCTCGGCGGCAACGTGGCGACGAACGCGGGCGGCATGCGGGCGGTCCGCTACGGCGTCACCCGCCACCAGGTCCTCGGCCTGACGGCGGTGCTCGGCACCGGCGAGGTCCTCCGCACCGGCGGCAAGTACGTGAAGGCCACCTCCGGCTACGACCTGACCCAGCTCATCATCGGCTCGGAGGGCACGCTGGCCCTCGCCACCGAGGCCACCCTGCGGCTCCACCCGCGCCTCACGCACGGCGCCACGGTGCTCGTGCCCTTCCCGACGCTCGACGAGGTCGCCGCCGCCGTGCCGCGCATCGTCGGCTCCGGTCTGGCGCCCACGATCCTCGAGTACATCGACTTCATCACCATGGGGGCGATCACCGCGAGCGCGGGGCTGGAGCTCGGCGTGCCGGCCGAGGTCAAGGACGCCGCCCTCGCCTACCTGGTGGTCGTGCTCGAGAACCGCAGCGACGACCGCGTCGAGGAGGACGTCGCCGAGCTCGGCGAGCTCGTCACGGAGCTCGGGGCCCTCGACCTGTACGTCCTGCCGCCGGCCTCGGGTGCGGGCCTCGTCGAGGCCCGCGAGAAGGCGTTCTGGACGGCGAAGGCCATGAACGCCGACGACATCATCGACATGGTCGTGCCGCGCGCCTCGATCCCGCAGTACCTCGCCGCGGTGCAAGCCGCCGGCCAGGAGACCGGCTCGCTGGTGGTCGGCTGCGGCCACGCCGGCGATGGCAACGTGCACCTCTCGGTGTTCCAGCCCGACGTCGCCGCCCGCAAGGACGTCGTGGGCCGGATCCTGCGAGCGGGCGCCGACCTCGGCGGCGCGGTGTCGGGCGAGCACGGCATCGGCACCGAGAAGAAGGCGTACCTCGCCGCCATCGAGGACCCCGCCAAGCTCGACCTCATGCGCCGGATCAAGGTCGCCTTCGACCCCGCCGGCATCCTCAACCCCGGGGTCGTCTTCGACCCCGCCCCAGCCCAGGAGACGACCTCGTGAACGGTGCCCAGGCCCTGATCCGCACGCTGGTGGACGCCGGCGTCGACGTCTGCTTCATGAACCCGGGCACCTCGGAGATGCACTTCGTCGCCGCGCTCGACGACGTCCCCGAGATGCACGGCGTCCTGGCCCTGTTCGAGGGCGTGGCCACCGGCGCAGCCGACGGCTACGCCCGCATGGCCGGCCGCCCGGCGGCCACGCTCCTGCACCTGGGCCCCGGTCTCGGCAACGGCCTGGCCAACCTCCACAACGCCCGCAAGGGCCACACGCCGGTCGTGAACATCGTCGGCGACCACGCGACGTACCACAAGCAGTACGACGCCCAGCTGGAGTCCGACATCGAGACGGTGGCCCGCAACGTGTCGTCGTGGATCCGCAGCTCCAGCGCCACGGACAAGCTGGCCGCCGACGCCGCCGAGGCCGTCGCCGTGGCCTCGGGCCCGCCGGCCCAGGTCGCGACCCTGATCCTGCCGGCCGACGTCAGCTGGACCGAGGGCGCCGAGCCGGCGCCCCCGGTGGAGCCCACGCAACCCACCCCCGTCGACCCCGCCACCATCGACGACGTCGCCCGCATCCTCCAGGGCGACGAGGCCGCCGCGCTGTTCATCGGGGGGCGGGCGTGCCGGGCCGACGCCCTCGTCGACGCCAGCCGCGTCGCCAACGCGACCGGCTCGAAGCTGCTGGCCGAGACGTTCCCGGCGCGCATCGAGCGCGGCGCCGGCCGGGTCCCGGTCGACCGGTTGGCGTACCTCGCCGAGTTCGCCGCCATGCAGCTCGACGGCCTGCGCCACCTCGTGGTCGTGGACACCAAGTCCCCGGTGTCGTTCTTCGCGTACCCCGGCAAGGCGAGCGACCTCGTGCCCGAGGGCTGCACCGTCCACGTCCTCGCCGGCCAGGAGCACGACGTCGCCGGCGCGCTGGCCGCCCTCGCCGACGCGGTGGGTGCGCCGGCCGACGGCGCCACCATCCAGGCCGAGGCCCGGCCCGAGCTGCCCACCGGACCGCTCACCGCCGAGGCCGTGTGCGCCGCCATGGCCGCGCTCATGCCGGAGGGCACGATCGTCTCCGACGAGGGCAACACGTCGGGCCTCTTCGCCGCCGGGCTCACCGCCGGCGCCCCCGCCCACGACTGGCTCACGCTCACCGGCGGCGCCATCGGCCAGGGCCTGCCCGCGGCGCTGGGCGCGGCGGTCGCCTGCCCCGACCGCCAGGTGATCGCCCTCGAGTCCGACGGCTCGGCGCTCTACACCGTGCAGGCGTGGTGGACCATGGCGCGCGAGCAGCTCGACGTCGTCACCATCCTGTTCAACAACTCGTCCTACGCCGTGCTCAACATGGAGCTGCAGCGGGTGGGCGCCGAGGCGGGCGGCGAGAAGGCCCGGGACATGCTCGACCTGCGACGTCCCGACCTCGACTTCGTGGCGCTGGCCCAGGGGATGGGCGTGCCGGCGTCGAGGGCGACCACCGCCGAGGCGTTCGTCGAGCAGCTGCGCACCGCGCTCGCCGCCGATGGCCCGGCCGTCATCGAGGCCGTCGTCCCGAGCATCATCTGAGCCCCGAGGCCGGGAGCGCCGTCGTGGCCACCATCGCCGTCACCGGGTCCGCCGGCGGGATCGGGCGCGCGACCGTCGACCGCCTGCGCGCCGACGGCCACGAGGTGATCGGCGTCGACGTCCGGGATGCCGACGTGGTCGCCGACCTCACGACCGCCGGCGGCCGGCGGGCCATGGTCCGCGAGGTCGACGACCGGTGCGGCGGGGTGCTCGACGGCCTGGTGGTCGGAGCCGGCATGCGGGGCGACGACGGCGCCGCCATCGTCTCGGTGAACCACTTCGGCGCCGTCGCCACGCTCGAGGGCCTCCGCCCGCTGCTCGAGCAGGGCACCTCGCCGAGCGCGGTGGCGATCAGCTCGAACAGCACGACCACCCAACCCGGCTACCGCCTCGACATCGCCGAGTGGTGCCTGGCCGGCGACGAGCCGCGCGCCCGCCTCGCCGCCGCCGACGACGGGCTGAGCGCCTACGCGGCGTCGAAGCTGGCCCTCGCCCTCTGGGTGCGCCGGCAGGCGCCGACCGAGGACTGGATCGGCGCCGGCATCCGCCTCAACGCCATCGCTCCCGGCTTCATCGACACGCCGCTCACCGAGGGCCAGTGGGACATGATCTCCTCGCTCGGCGACGTGTACCCGATGCCGGCGCGCCGGGCCGGCACGGCCGACGAGGTCGCCGGGCTGCTCGCCTACCTCCTGTCGCCCGAGGCCGCCTTCTTCGCCGGCTCGGTGGTGGTCATGGACGGCGGCACCGAGGCCGCCCTCCGGCCCGACGCCTGGCCCCGGCCCATCGGCCACTGACCGCTGGGGATCAGCGAGACCGCCGGCCGAGGCGGAGGGGGCGCAGGGCGGCGAACGCGGCGGTGAACTGCTCGTGGGCGGCGTCGTGCACGGCCGCCGTCGCGCCGTCCGGTTCGTAGCGCTCGGCCCAGGTGGAGCCGAGGCCCGGCGCGCCCTGGTCCGGGTCGCCCTCGTCGCCGGCACCGACTGCCAGCACCGCCCAGGCCGCCACCGCCCTCGAGCCGGCGTGGCCGGGGTCGGCGAGGGTCCGGACCGGGAGCCCGAGGACGTCGGCGACCACCTGGCACCAGGCCGGCGAGCGGGCGGCGCCGCCGGCGAGCGCCACCTCGGCGGCGGGCGTGCCGCTGAACGCCTCGACCGGTCCGAGCAGCCACCGCAGGTTGTGGGCCACCCCCTCGACGGCGGCGCGGACGAGGTCGACGCGCTCGGTGTCGAGCGAGACACCGACGAAGCCGCCGCGCATGGCGCCGTCGGCGACGGGCGCCATCGAGCCCGCGAGCCACGGCAGGAACCGCACGCCCCGAGCGCCGGCGGGCGACGCGCCCAGGGCGTCCTCGAACCCGGCGAAGGCGTCGGCGGCGGCGTGGTCGCCGAGCGGATCGGTGGCGTGGACGAAGCGCTCGAGCACGTGGGCGACCACCCGCCCGGCCAGGCCGTTCTCGGCCCACACCAGGTACTCGCCGGGCCGGACGCCCGGCATGGCCAGGACCTCGTGGTCGAAGTCGGCGTGGAGGCGGTCGGTGGTGTCGAGGACCACGGCGGTGGTGCCGACGGCGACGCCGACGCGGCCGGGCGTCGCCGCCCCCGTGGCCAGGGCGGCGGCGTGGCTGTCGGTCATGCCGGCCACGACGGCGGCCGTCGACGGCAACCCGGTGCGGCGGGCGACGTCCGGGAGGAGGGCGCCCAGCACGGCATCGGGCGCCACGAGCGGCGGGAGACGGGTGGCGTCGACGCCGGCGGCGGCGACGAGGTCGTCGTCGTAGGCCACTGCGCCGAGGACCCGGTTGTCCACCAGCTGGCTGGCGAACATGGACGCCTGCGTGGCGGTGGCCCGCCCGGTGAGGCGGGTGGTCACCAGGTCCACGGGCTCGAGGTACGCGGCGGTGGCCTCGTGGACCGCCGGTTCGTCGTGCTGGAGGGCGAGGAGGTGCCCGAGCGAGAGCCCACCGCCCATCGGCGGGATCGGGTGGCGCTCGACCCACGTGGCCAGCGCGTCGGGGTGCCGCTCGAGGATCGCTCGGCAGTGCGGCGTCCCGCGCTGGTCGAGGTACAACCGCATCGGGGCCACCGGCTCGCCATCGGCGGCGACCGGCACGATCGACGAGTACTGCCCGCACACGCCGATCGCCCCGACCTCGGCCCGCGCCTGCGAGGGCACCGCACCCGCGAGCTCGGCCAGGGCGTCGAGGAGGAGGTCCCACAGCAGGCCGGCGTCGAGCTCGGCGACGTCGCCCCGGCGCTCCCAGGCGAGCGCTCGCGACGCGGCGGCGAGGGCGCGACCGTCGCCGTCGACGAGGACCGCCTTGACGTTCGTCGAGCCGATGTCGATCCCGATGGCGTGCACACGACCTCCTCGTCGACCGGCGACGGTACCGCTGCACCGACCGGCCGATGGACGTCGGCGGTCGCGCCCGGGCGGGCCGCTCGTAGAGTCGACGGGTGTCCATCCACCACCTGCAGCTCTGGGTGCCCGACCTCGAGCGGGCAGAGCGGGCCTGGGGCTGGCTGCTCGGCGAGCTGGGCTACGAGGCGGCCCGCCGTTGGGAGCACGGCTGCGTCTGGCGCAACGGCACCACGGGCATCGTGATCGAGGCGTCGCCCGACATGGTGCCGGGGATGCTCCACTCCCGCCTCCGCCCGGGCATGAACCACGTCGCCTTCCACGTCGACAGCCCCGACGCCATCGCCGCGCTGGTCGAGGCGGGGCCGGATCACGGGTGGAGCATCCTGGGCGGCGAGCCCCGCCACCCCCTCTCGTCGCAGCTGACCGTGGCGTACCTCGAGGACGCCGACGGCTTCGAGGTCGAGCTGGTCGCTCCCAGCTGACCGGCGGCGTCAGCGCCGTGCTGCCACCTCGCGGCCCAGCGACCGCATCGCCTTGGCGAGGTTGCGGCCCAGCGCCCGCACGAGCAGCGGCGCAGCCAACCGGACGGGGCCGTTCCCCTCGAACGCCATCCGGTAGGTCACCCGGGTCCGGCCCGGCTGCTCCTCGACGATCGTGACCCGCTCGACGAGCGACCGGAAGATCGAGGGTCGCATCCCGACGGCCGTGAACGCCCACAGGGCGTCCTCGTCCCACGCGACGAAGCGCTCCTGGAACGTGGGCCCGCCGGTGAGGACGACCTCGCGCGTCGAGCCGACGCCCGTCGGCGGGTCCGACGTCGCCCGGCACGAGCGGATGCCGGCGAACCAGCGCGGCCAGGCGGGGTGGTCGAGCAGCACCGCCCACACCTCCGCAGGCGTGCCGTCCACCACCGCCGAGCCCTCCGCGGTGGACGGCGCGGTGTCGGCGAACTCGATCCCCTGGGGCACGACCTCGGCCATCGGGCGCTCCTCTCGTCGGCGGGACCGTAGCGGGGCCTTGCCGGCCTCCGAGCGGTGTGACAGTGTTACAACCCGATGCTCACTGTTCCATCGGTCACCCGATGACCGCCGCCCAGGCCGACGAGGGCGACGCCACGACGGCCCGCATCCTCGACGCCGCGCACGAGCAGCTGCTCGACGTCGGCCTGCGCCGCAGCAGCGTCGAGGACATCGCCCGGCGGGCCGGCATCGCCCGCATCACCGTGTACCGCCGCTTCGGCGGCCGCGACGACCTCATCCGGGCCGTGCTCCTCCGCGAGGGGCGTCGGCTCCTCGAGGCGGTGGACCTCGCGGTCGCCGGCATCGACGACCCCGACGAGCAGCTCGTCGAGGGCTTCACCGCGATCCTGGCCGCCACCCGCTCGCACCCCCTGCTGCACCGGCTGCTGGAGCTCGAGTCCGACACCACGGTGGCGTCGATGACCACGCACGGCGGGCCGGTCGTGGCCCTCGGCCGCGAGCACCTCGTCGGCCACCTCCTGCGCTCCGGCCGGGGCGGGCTCGACGAGGGGGACGCCCGCGTGATCGCCGAGATCCTCGTCCGGCTGACGTTGTCGTTCGTCCTGACGCCCGACAGCGTGGTGGCACTGGACACCGACCACCACGCCCGGGCCTTCGCCCGCCGCTTCCTCCTCCCCGCCGTGCGCACCGCCGCGCCGGCCTGATCCCTTCGTCACGCTCCCCGCACCGACCCCACCCACCCGCCACGGAGCCACCGATGTCGCTCACCGCCGACCCCCACCTCACCGCTGCCGTCCGACCGATCGCCCGCGCCGCCCGGGAGCTGCTGGCGCCGGGGCCGACGTGGATCCCGCCGACGCCCGGCCCGGTGGAGATCGCGACCGGCATCGTGAGCGGCACGGCCGCCGCCCTGGCGTCGCCGCTGCTGCTGCGGCCGCTGACGCTGGCCCTCGGCCCCCTCGGCGTGGACCCGGCCACCTACCAGCCGAAGCCCGAGGAGATGGGCGACCCCGGATGGTTCGGGCCCGACAGCGTGGCCTGGCGCGTGCACGCCGACCACTCCCTCCTCGTCGCCGGCATCGCCGCCTTCACGCTCCAGACGCTGCACCCGCTGGCCATGGCGGGCGTGGCCGAGCACTCGGCGTTCAGCGAGGACTTCCTCGGCCGGACGCGGCGCACCGGCGAGTTCGTGCAGGGCGTCGTCTACGGCTCGTCGACCGAGGCCGAGCGGCTGTGCCGCATGGTGCGCAAGGTGCACGAGCGCGTCGTCGGCGTGGCGCCTGACGGGCGGCCCTACGCCGCCAACGACCCGGAGCTGCTCGACTGGGTCCACATCTCCGAGTACCTGGCCATCGCCGCCGCCAACCGCCGCTTCGGCGTCCGCCCCATGTCGCGCGCCGAGCTGGACCGCTACGTCCACGAGGTCGCGCGCGTCGGCGAGGGCACCGGCGTCGAGGCGCCGCCGCACACCTGGGTCGAGCTCAACGAGTCGCTCGAGCACCACCGCCCCAACCTGGCCGTCGCCGAGTACGCCGCCGCCGGGGTGGCCTTCCTCGACGACCCGCCGATCATCCCCGGGCCGGCCAAGCCGATCTGGCATGCCCTGTGGTCCGGCGCGGTGGCCTGCCTGCCCCCGGTCGCCCGGCGGCTGCTGCGCCTGCCCGAGCCGACCACCCTGGAGCTGGCCCGGTGCCGGGCCGTGCTGCGCACGCTCGGGGCGCTGGGCGACACGCCACCGCGCCTGGCGGCCGCCCGCCTGCGCATGGGCCTCGACCCGCAGGGCTGACCGCCGACCGGGTGACCCGGTGGGGGGCTGGGTACCCCGTCCCCATGACCGAACCCGCCGACCTCGACCTCCTCGCCACCATCGCCTCGCTGGCGGGCCAGGGCGAGAGCACCGACCTGGCGGCGCTCCAGGCCCGCCTCGACGAGCCCGACGCCACGCCGAGCCAGGACCCGGCCGAGCTCGGCGCCCGCCTGGGGCGGCTCGACGCCGCGGGGCTCATCGACGTCGAGGGCGATCCCGTCCCGCCGGTGCCGCCCGGCGACGGGTCGACGCCGCCACCGGCGCACGCTGCGATCACCGTGACCCCACTGGGTTGGGCCACGGTCGTGCCCGACTACCCCACCTGATCGGCCGGCTGGATCAGGTCCCAGCGGTTGCCGTAGCGGTCGACGAAGACCACGACCATGCCGTACGGCTCCACGCGCGGCTCCTCGGCGAACGTGACGCCGGCGGCAGCGTACCGGGCGTGGTCGCGCCAGAAGTCGTCGGTCCGCAGGAAGAAGCCGACGCGGCCGCCGGTCTGGTTGCCCACCGCCGCACCCTGCTCCGGGCCCTCGGCTCGGGCGAGCAGCAGGTCGGTGCCCACCGAACCGGGCGGCGCCACCCGCACCCAGCGCTTGCCGCCACCCCGGTCGGTGTCCTCGAGCAGCTCGAAGCCGAGGACGCCGCAGTAGTGCGCGATGGCGTCGTCGTAGTCCGGGACGAGCAGGGCGACGGTGCTGAGCTGCTGGGTCACCGGGCCACCGTAGGGGTGGGCCCGGCCGGCCCGTAGCGTGGGCCGGTGCCCAGGATCGAGCGACCCACCTCGCCCCTGGTCGCGGTCTGCGCGAGCTACCTGGCCTTCGGCATGCCCATCGCCATGCTCGGCGCCGGCTGGCCCGAGGTGCGCCACGACCTCGGCCGCCCCAGCAGCGCGCTGGGCCTGGTGGCCACCGCCTACGGGCTCGGGCGGCTGTCGACGTCGACGAGCGGCCAGGCGCTGCTGCGCCGGTGGGCCATCGGACCGGCCACGACCGGGCTGCTGGCCGTCCTGGCCCTGGCATCGCTGGTGGTCGCGGTCGGGCGCTCCTTCCCGGTGCTGGTCGGCGCGTTCGCGCTGATCGGCATGGTGTCGGGCGGGCTCGACGCGCTGGGCAGCCGCTACCAGACCGTGGTCCGCGTCGTCCGCAACGCCGGGCTCATGTTCGGCGCCTACGGCGTGGGGGCCACGATCGGGCCGGCCGTCGTCGCCGTCACGACCTGGACGACGGCGTACCTGGCCGCCACCGCCGTGGCCGTGGCCGCCGCCGTCGTCGCCGGCTCGCCCACCGTCGCATGGCCGGCCGGGATCGAGGCACCGGGGGCTCGGGAGGCGATCCCGGCGACGTGCCCCCCCCCCCCCCCC
>DATAGR010000319.1:0-1603 GCA_036263575.1 Aquihabitans sp.
GCTGGTCGACGTGGTCAACGTCTGCACCGGCAACCTGGACCGACCCGGCGGCGCCATGTTCCCCCGCGCCGCGGCGGGTGCATCGAACACGCGTGGCACGCCGCGCACGGGGCGCGCCTTCCAGGCCGGCCGGCACCGCAGCCGGGTGCGGGGCCTGGGCGAGACGATGGGCGAGCTGCCGGTGTCGTGCCTGGCCGAGGAGATCGACACGCCGGGGGAAGGCCGGGTGCGGGCCCTGATCACGATCGCCGGCAACCCGGTGCTGTCGACGCCGAACTCGGAGCGCCTCGACGCCGCCCTCGAGACCCTCGAGTGCTACGTCGCCGTCGACATCTACCTGAACGAGACCACGCGGCACGCCCACGTCGTGCTCCCACCGCCCAGCGCGCTGGAGAAGGACCACTACGACCTGGCGTTCACCCAGCTCTCGCTGCGCAACGTCGCCAACTGGTCGCCGGCGGTGCTGCCCCGACCCGAGGGCCAGCCCGACGAGTGGGAGGTGCTGGCCAAGCTGGCGCTGATCGCCCAGGGCCTCGGGGCCGACGCCGACCCGGCCGTGGTGGACGACCTCGTGGTCGGCGCCCTGGTGGGGTCGGCCGTGGCCGACCGCAGTGGCCCACTGCACGGTCGGGAGCCGGCCGAGGTGCTGGCCCTGCTCGGCGACCGCCGGGGACCGGCCCGACTGGTGGACCTCATGCTGCGGACCGGGCCCTACGGCGACGGCTTCGGCGCCCGCGTGGACGACGTCGCCCCCGGCGTGCCGCCGCTGAGCCTCGACCTGCTCGAGGCCCGCCCCCACGGCGTCGACCTCGGCGCGCTCGAGCCCCGCCTCCCGGACGTGTTGCGGACCCCGAGCGGGCTCATCGAGCTGGACGCCGAGCCGCTCCTGGCCGACCTCGGCCGCCTCGCCGCGACGCTGGACCGGCCGGTGCCCGAGGTCGTCCTCGTCGGGCGACGCCACCTCCGCTCCAACAACTCCTGGATGCACAACCTCGAGGTCCTGGTGAAGGGCCGGCCGCGCTGCACCCTCCACGTCCACCCCGACGACGCCGCCCGCTGGGGCCTGGTCGACGGGGAGGTGGCGTGCGTGACGGGGCGGGTCGGCGCCCTCGAGGCCGTCGTCGAGGTGACCGAGGGCATCCGGGCCGGGGTGGTCAGCCTGCCCCACGGGTGGGGCCACGACGCCCCCGGCACCCGCATGGCGGTCGCCGGGCGCCACGCCGGCGTCAACGCCAACGTGGTCGCCGACGAGCTGGTGGTCGACGAGCTGTCGGGCAACGCCGTGCTGAACGCCATCCCGGTGACCGTCGCCCCGGTCGCCGCTGCGGCGTCCGTGGCCCCGCCGGTGGGGGCGCCCGCCTAGTCGACCGCGGCCCGGCGGCGGCCGTCGGCGGCGAGGTCCGGGTCGCTGCCCGGCTTCACCACAGCGCGCACCTTGCGCAGCGCGCCGAGGAAGACCGCCAGCTCCTCGGGGGACAGGACGCCGGTGAGGATCCGCTCGACGGTGGCGAGGTGGGCGGGCAGCACCCGCGTGATCGTCGCCAGGCCGGCCGCCGTGAGGTGGGCGAAGTAGCCGCGCCGATCGGTCTCGCAGGGCTCCCGG
>DATAGR010000320.1:0-4887 GCA_036263575.1 Aquihabitans sp.
CCTGGAACTTCTCATCTGAGCCTCCGAGGTCGCGCCCGCCACGAAGACCCTGTCGGCCAGGGATCGACGACGTCAAGCCCGACGCACCACCGGCACGTCGCCTCGGCCCGGACGTCGCTGGGTCACCCGCTACGGTGACGCCCGTCCAACCACCGAGCGCGGGAGCCGGTACATGCGGGTCGTCCTCCGGGTGGGTGCCGTGCTGGCGCTCGCCGTCCTCTGTTCGAGCTGGACCGGTGCGCCGGTGGGCGCCCAGGAGGCGACGGTCTTCAACACGGCGGCGCGCCACTCCACCGACGGCATGGGCGGGCAGGGCGCGGAGCCCGGGACCATCACCGTCGAGACCGGGGCCGACCCTCTGGGCGTGGCCCCGTTCACCATCGGCATCTCGTGCAGCAACGGCTTCACCGACAGCTACGAGGTGCCGGCCAACACGACGCTCGTCGCCTACTCGACGACCGCGGCCGACGGCATCGAGCCCGTCATCTGCGACGTCACCCAGGCCGACACCGTCGTCTACGAGACGACGATCAGCGAGCAGTCGAGTGCCTGCTTCCGGCCGCAGCCCGAACCGTGCGAACCGGGGACGACCCTGGTGCGGTTCCAGAACGCGGTCCCGCTGCTGCCGTCGCTCAGCATCGTCAAGCAGACGAACGGCGCCGATGCCAGCTCCCTCGAGGACGCGGTCGAGCTGGTCGAGGGCGACGAGGTCACGTGGACCTACGAGCTGGTCAACGACGGCGAGTTCTTCATCCTGGGCGAGACGGTCGAGGTCGTCGACGACGTCGAGGGGCCGGTGTCCTGCGACGTCCCCGAGCTCATGGCGCCGGACACGTCGGTGACCTGCGAGCCCATCACCGGCACCGCGGTCCTGGGCGAGTACGAGAACACGGTGACGGCCACGGCCGAGGCCCGCCAGTGCCAGGTGTGCAGCAGCGTCGACGTGGAGGCCACCGACACGTCGCACTACCTCGCGATCGAGCGCCCGCCGACCACCACCACCACGACGACCACCACCACACCAGGCCCGTCCAACCCGCCCCCGGCCGCCGCCCCGGCGAACGCGGTCGCCGGACGGCCGACCTACACCGGCTGAGCCGACCGCCGGCCCGCTGCCCGCCGGCACCGCCGCTCAGGCGGTGCAGCAGACGTGGGTGGTGAGCGGGCCGCCGTTGAACGCCATGGCGTCGCCGAACGCGGCGAGCACGTCGAACGGCGGGCCACCCAGCTCCGCTGCGGCGCGGTGCAGGTTCAGGACCAGCCGCTCGGCGTCGGCCCACTCGGCGAACGCGCCGAGGTCGGCCTGCTGGGCCGCCTCCAGCGGGCCGAGCCCCTCCGTGCGGGCGCGCTCGGCCACGTCGAGGACGAACCGGTAGTAGCGCTCGTGGTCCTCCAGGACCGACGAGAGCTGGTCGGCCTCCACCACCGGGCCGTGCCCGGGCACGAGGTGGTCCGGCTCGAGCGACTCCAGCCAGTCGAGCGAGCGCAGGGCCCCGTCGACGGAGCCGGCCATCACCAGCGGCGTCAGCCCGTGGAAGACGAGGTCGCCCGTGAACAGCACGCGCTCGTCGGGCAGCCACGCGACCAGGTCGCCGGTCGTGTGGGCGGCGAACCCCGGGTGCAGCAGGTCGACGCGCCGGCCGCCGGCGTGGAGGGTGAGGTCGGTCCGCGTGGTCAGGTCGGGCACCCGGCGGGTCACCGCACCCCAGTCGGGGACCGGGTCCCACACCGGCGGGCACCCGTCGATGACGGGGTCGGCGAGGAGCTGCGACCGCATGTTCTCGTGGCCGACGAGGGTGGTCTCGGCGGGCAGCAGGCTGTTGCCGTAGGTGTGGTCGCCGTGCTCGTGGGTGTTGGCCGCGAAGCGGATCGGGGCGCCGCCGGTCGCGGCGGCGACGGCCTCGAGGAACCGCCGCGTCCGGGCCTCGGTGGCGCACGTGTCGATCACCGCGACGGCGCCGTCACCTGCGATCGCCCCGGCGTTGTTCAGCCACCAGGAGCCGTCGGGCTGCACCCAGGCGAACACGCCGGGGACCACCTCGTGGAGTGCGCCCGCGCCCACGGTCGGGTCGGGGTCGTGGCGGTGGTCGGTCATCTCAGCGGCGCTCCTCGAGGAGGCGCAACCAGATCTCGCTGAGCGTCGGGAACGACGGCACGGCGTGCCAGAGCAGGTCGAGCGGGACGCGGCCGACCACGGCGATCGTGGCCGCGTGCACCAGCTCGGCCACCTCGGGGCCCACGAACGTGGCGCCGACGAGCGTGTCCGTCGCCCGGTCGACCACCAGCTTCGCCCGCCCGGCGTAGTCGTCCCGCAGCAACGAGGCTCCGGCCACCCCGGCGAGGTCGTGCTCCAGGACCTCGACGTCGATGCCGGCCGCACGGGCGGCGGCCTCGGTGCGCCCGACCGACGCCACCTGCGGCTGGGAGAAGACGACCGACGGCACCGCGACGGCGTCGGCCAGGTCGCGGTGCTCCCGCCCGTTGGTCGGCCGGCCCTCGGCACGCGCCGCGATGACGTCCCCGGCCACCCGGCCCTGGTACTTGCCCATGTGGGTGAGGAGGGCCCGGCCGCAGATGTCGCCGACGGCGTAGAGCCACCCGCCGCCACCGATCACCGAGAGGTGGTCGTCGGTGTCGAGGTAACCGTGGTCGTTGGGTGCCACGCCGACCCGGTCGAGGCCGAGGTCGGCGGCGCGCGGCGTCCGCCCGGCGGCCACCAGCACCTCGTCCACCTCCACGACCCGGCCGTCGGCGAGGGTCGCCGTGACCGGGCCGCCGTGCACCCGGCCGGTGCCGGTGTCCCGCGCGTCGGCCCGCTCGACGCTCGCCAGGCCCGCCTCCGTGCACACCGTGACGCCCGCCGCCCGGAAGCGCGCCTCGACCAGCTCGCCGGCGATCGGCTCGAGGCCGGCGAGGAGCGACGGGGCTCGCTGGACGACCGTGAGCTCCTCGGCGCCGAGGCCGTGCAGCCAGGTGATCGCCTCGCACGCCACCACGCCACCACCCAGGACGAGGACCCGTCGGGGGACCTCGTGCAGGTTCGTGACGTCGCGGGAGGTCCAGGGAAGGGCGGCGCGCAGCCCGGGCACGTCGGGGACCGTGGCGCTGGTGCCGGTGGCGACGACCACGGCGTGGCGGGCGTGCAGGGTGCGGGTCGACCCGTCCGACGCGGTGACCTCCACGGCCCGCTCGCCGGCCAGGCGGCCGTGGCCACGCACCACGGCGATGCCCGTCCCCTCCGCCCACTCGACCTGCGACGTGTCGTCGTGGCGGTGGGTGAAGTCATCCCTCCGACCGAGCACGGCGGGGACGTCGAGCGCCCCCGTCACCGCGCCGGCGGCCCCGGGCACGGCCTTGGCGGCGTCGAGCATCTCGATGGGGCGCAGCATGGCCTTGCTCGGGATGCACGCCCAGAACGAGCACTCGCCACCGAGCAGCTCGGACTCGACGATGGCGGCGGTGCGGTCGCTGCCCTGGATGGCGTACTGGGCCGCCACCTCGCCGGGCGGCCCGCCGCCGATGACCACCACGTCGAAGGTGTCGGCGGCTGCGGCATCGTCCGTCATCGCCGCACCGTAGACCCCGCTCACCCGTCCGGGGCCTGGCGGCGCCATCCTCGACGACCGGCGGGCGCTCAGGCCACGAGGGCCAGTGCGGCGGTGCCCATGAGGTCGCGGAAGTTGTCGCAGTAGAAGCGGCGGCGGACGTCCTCGGTGGCGTCGCCGAGGCTGGCCTCGAAGCGCTCGATCGGTCGCCGGCCGCCCTCGACGTGCGGGAAGTCCGACGAGAACAGGCAGACCTCGGGACCGGACTGCTCGACGATCCACCCGACGTCCTCCGTCGGGTACGGCGTGACGCGGACCTGGCGGCGGACGTACTCGGTGGGTCGGAGCGAGAGCCCCTGCAGCCGCTCCTCGTGGCGGGCGAAGGCGTCGAACGCGGACTCCATCTGCCGGGTCCACGACGGCACCCAGACCGCCCCCTGCTCGATGACGCCGAAGCGCAGGTCGGGGAACCGCTCGAGCACGCCGTCGAAGATGAGCGTGGCGAGCGTCTGGGCCGGTGGGTGGGGGATGCCCATGTAGTCGACGGAGCGGAAGTTCTCCTCGCCGCCGTGGAAGTCGGGCGGTATCGGCAGCCCGTTGCGGAAGTACGCCGGGTCGATGAGGTCGCCGGTGCCGCCGACGTGGAAGACGATCGGGACGCCGGCCTCCTGGGCTCGCGCCCACACCGGGTCGAGGCCCACGTGGCTCGGCGAGTGATCGGGCGGGCACCCCGACGCGACGAGCAGGGCGGCTGCTCCCATGGCGATGGCCTCGTCGGCCATGGCGGCCGCCCGGTCGAGGTCGACCAGCGGGACGTAGCAGCTCGCGAGGAGCCGGTCGTCGACCGAGCAGAACTCGACCATGCCGCGGTTGTGGGCTCGCGCCGCCCCGTAGGCCAGGTCGAGGTCGCCGCCGTGCTCCCAGTCGCGGAGGCGCCGGTTGTGGAACGTGTTGAAGACGAGCTGGCTGGAGAAGCCGAGCAGGTCGAGCGCTCGCGGGCGGTCCTCGGCGATGAAGGACCCGGTGGCCGCGAAGTTCTTGCGGGCCATGACCTCGGTGGCCTCGTCGGCGCGGTACTCGGGGGAGGCGTGGGTCGCGGCGAGGCGGTCGAACGACGCGACGAGGTCGCGCTGCTGCTCCTCGGGGTCGCCCGTCTGCCGCAGCTCGTTGCCGCTCGTGTAGCGGAGCGGCTCGATGCGGTCGCGCAGGGCCGGGTCGGCGTGGTCACGCAGCCACGTCGGCGTCTCCATGATGTGGGCATCGGCGTCGTGCACGATGCGCCCGGTGCTGTACGGCATGGCGCCCCCTGGATCGCGGTGCCGCCAGTCTGCCGAGCACCGCA
>DATAGR010000321.1:0-3276 GCA_036263575.1 Aquihabitans sp.
CTTGCGCGACGACCAGCGGGCCGGCTCGGTGCACCCGGCCCCGATGACCTCGAAGCGCCCGAGGGTGCGCACGGCGACGCGTGGGGCCTCGGCCGGGGCGGTGGCCGGGCTGGCGCCCGCGTGCACGGCCGGTGCCTCGGCGGCGGGCGGCTCCTGCGACGGCTGCCCGGCGAGCAGCGCGTCGGCCTCGGCGACCACGAGCGCCAGCCCGAGCGCGTGGGCGGTGGCGCGGGCCTCGCCGGCGAGCTGCGCCCGACGGGGGTCGTCGGGGTCGAGCACCGACGCCAGCGCGACGCGCCCTCGGGCGCCGAAGCCGGGCGCACCGACGCGGTCGGCCCAGTCCACCTCGGCCTCGAAGGCGGCGGCCGCCGCCTCCCGCTCGCCGGCGGCCCGCCGACCCAGGCCGATGGCCTCCGTGACCGGCATGCCGAACACGTAGGAGCGCCCCCACATGACGGCCTGGTCGGCGAACGGCTCGAGCTCATCGGCCACCCAGCGCCCGGCGTCCTGGTCGCCGACGAGGTCGGCGGCCACGGCGGCCATCGACAGCACGCAGAGCCAGAACAGGTCGTCGGGCCCGCTGCTCGCCGCCGCCGCCCGCAGGGCCACGAGCAGCCGGCGGGCCTCCCCCAGGTCCCCCCGCTCGGCCGCCACGATGAGGGCCAGGCCACCGAGTTGGGCCTCGTCCAGGCCGACGACCTCGTCCAGGCGGCGCTGGTCGCGCCGGATGCCGAACACGAGGCCGGCCACCACGCGGAAGGCCATGTCGGGGTGGAGGCTCGCCACGAGATCGGCCCGGGCGACGGCCAGCTCCTCGGCCCGGGCCAGCCGGCCCTGCGCGTAGGTGAGGCTCGCCCGCGCCATCGAGGCCCGCCAGGTCCAGAACGCCGACTCGCTGCGCTCGGCGAGCAGCTCCCACTCCCGCAGCCGCTTCTCCACGGCCGGGAGGTCGCCGGCCTCGAACGCCAGGCTGGTCGCCCAGTAGAGCCGGTGGATCCGGTCGAGGGTGTTGGCGCCGACGGGGACGAGCTCGTCGTAGCGGGCCAGCCACCGCACCCGGTCGTGGTGGTGGAGCGGCCCGCTGAGGACGTTGAGGCGTGCGACGAGGAGGTGGGCCTCGGTCGTGCGGTCGCCGGCGGCGGCCAGGTCCTCCAGCTCGGCGACGGCGGCGAGCGCCCCCGCCTCGTCGCGCCGGGTCCCGTCGATCGACGGCATGCCCAGCGTGGCGGCCAGGCCGGCGAGCATGGCCGCCCGCAGCTCGGGGTCGTGGCCGAGGTCGGGGTGGGCGAGGGCCTCTCGCAGCAGCGGCGGCGCGTCGAGGTCCTGCGTCGGTTCGAAGACCGTGGTGCGGGCGAGCGCGGCCCGGGCGAGGAGCCTGGCCGAGCCCGTCGTGCGGGCCAGGTCCGCCAGCGCGACCGCCAGCTCCAGCGCCCGGTGTCCGTCTCCCACCGCGACGCGGGCGGCGATCGCCCCGGCGAGGGCGTCGCCCTGGCGCTCCGGGTCGCCGGCACGAGCCCAGAGCCCGGCCGCCTCCTCGGCCCATCGCCCGGCCTCGCCGTGACCGCTGATCCGGCGGGCGGCGGCCGCCGCCTCCTCGGCCCACCGCGCCGCCTCGACGACCTCGACGGCCGGGCCGGCGTCGACGAGGTGCTGGGCCACGACGGCCGCCGGCGCCGGGGTCGGCGCCTGGGCCAGGGCCACGGCCGCCGCGGCGTGGGCGGCGCGCCGGTCGCCCGGGTCGAGGTCGTCGCCGATGGCGTCGTGCACCAGCGCGTGGGTGAAGGCCAGCTCGTCCGCGGTCCGGGTGAGGATGCCCGCCGCCACCGCCGGGGCGAGGCCGATGCGCACGTCGGCCGGCGCCACGCCGGCCAGCGCGGCCAGCACCTCGGGGGCGAACGAGCGCCCGAGGACGGTGGCGCGGGCCAACAGCTCCCGCGTCGGCTCGGGCAGGGGCGCGAGGCTCGCCCGCACCGCCGCCCGGATGCCGTCGGGCAACCCGGCCAGCGCCACCGCGCCCTCGCGCTCCACCGCGTGCACCAGGTGGGTCACGTAGAGCGGGTTGCCGCCGGAGCGGGCCAGCACGTCGGCCGCCACGGCGGCCTCGAGGGCGTCATCGAGCTCGGTGTCGAGCAGCTCGCACACCTCCTCGAGCCCCAGGTTGGCCGGCTCGATCCGGCGGGCGCCCGCCGCGACGGCGGCGAGCACGACGTCACGCTCGGGATCGGCCCGAAGCTCGTGGCGGCGGTGGGTGCCGATCACCAGCAGGGGCACGTCCGGGGTGGACGCGACGAGGTGGCGCAGGAGGTGCAGCGACGGCAGGTCGGCGCGGTGCAGGTCGTCGAGCACGATGACGCGTGGCGTGCCGGAGCGGGCCCGGAGCAGCTCGTCCACCACCTCGAAGGCGGGGAACGGTTCGTCGGCCGACGCGGTGAGGCGTTCCCTCGCCCGCTCGAAGGCCGTGTCGCCGATCGAGCGCAGGACCTGGATCCACGGCCAGTAGGCGGGCGCGCCGCCGACCTCGGCGCTGCTCCCCCAGTCCACCGGCACCCCACGCTTGCGGAGGTCGTCGCTGAAGGCGCGGGCCAGCGCCGTCTTCCCGACCCCCGGGTCGCCGCCGAGCAGGACGACCACCAACCCGTCGGCCGCGGCCTCGAAGGCGTCGTCGAGCGCGGCGAGCTCCTCCGTCCGGCCCACGAGGCGCCCGGGTCGTCGGGGTCCGACCATGGGCGAGACGTTACGGGGGCCGGACCCACTCGCGCAGCGGGGGCGGGCGCGACCATCGGGGGGACCGGCGTGGCCGGGCCCCCCGGGGTCCCGCCCTTGGACGGCCGCCCGACCGTCCGAGGACGACGAACCATCGCACGCCACCCTTCAAGAACCCTTGCAGTCCGGCGGGCCGGGCCGTCGAAACCGCCCGTCCGGGTGACCGACGCTCAGGAGAGCCGGGTCACCGGGGGGCTCGGGCGCTCGGGCGGCGGTACCGATCCCGTGGGCCAGCCGAGGTAGACGAGGGCGACGAGGTCGTGGCCGTCGCCGACCCCCGCCACCGACCGGACGGCGGGGACGAGGGGATCGGCCACGGTCCCCCAGTAGCTGCCCAGGCCCTCGGCGGTGGCGGCGAGGAGCAGGTTCTGCACGGCGGCGGCGACCGCGTCGCGATCCTCGCGGCGGCGCACCTCGTCGGCGTCGTCGCGCTCGACCCACACCAGCAGCACGGTGGGGCTGCGCAGGTACTTGCGCCGCAGCTTCGCCACCTTGGCGTCCTCGGCCCCGGCC
>DATAGR010000322.1:0-5277 GCA_036263575.1 Aquihabitans sp.
GCCCGCGGCGCCGCCGACCCCGAGGCCGCCGTGCGCGAGGCCGTCGCCGCCGCCGTCGAGCTCGACGTCCGCCGCCTGGTCGAGCTCACGCCGCCGGGCGAGATGTCGGTCCTGCACGACTACGGCCCGCTGCTCGTCGCCGACGCCGAGGAGGCGCGGGGCGACGACTTCAAGGGGCCCGAGGTGCAGGAGCTCGAGCTCGAGGTGGCCGACGGCCCCGACGGCACGCGCGTCGTGTCGGCCTCGTCCTTCGAGCTCGTGCACGGCGACGAGGACATGACCACGACGTGGGCCTACGACGGCTCCTGCACCTCGATCCGGACCGACTACTCCGAGGCGTACTTCGACGAGTTCGGCGACGACTACCTGCCGTCGGGCGAGGACGCCTTCGAGGTGTGCGAGGACGACGCCGACGAGCTGATGATCTCGCCCATCGCGCTCACCGGCCTCTACGCCCCGGGGAGCATGCTCCGCGTCGTGACCGAGCAGCACGACGGGCAGTGGTTCGTGAGCCCGTCGCGCACGATCCTCGAGTCGGCGGTCGGTGGCCTGCGGTCCATGACGGTGGAGGACGTCCGGCGAGCCGCGCAGTTCTGGCGTGGCGCCTACTGGGCCGCGGAGCCCGACGAGTTCTGGGAGGCCTGCGGCATCGACCGCCCGGGCACCGACGTCTCGGTCGAGAAGGGCGACGAGGCCTACGAGGCGTGCATGGAGGCCCTCCCCGAGGACTACGAGGGCCCGTACGGGCCCTACGGCTCCTACGGGTCCTACGGCGACGGCTCGTACGGCGACGGCTCGTACGACGACGGCGTCGGCTTCGACGACGGCTCGGGCGAGGGGGCGTTCGACGATCCCGCCGGGGGTTGCTACGGCGAGGGGGCCACGCCGACGACCGATGCCGAGGTCGCCGCGTGCCTGCGCGACCTGGCCGAACGGGGCGAGATGCCCCCGGAGGCGGTCGGCGAGATCTGCTTCTACGAGCACGCCGACGACGACGCGGCGCTCGCCGCGTGCCTGCGCCAGCTGGTCGAGGACGGCCTCGGGTCGGAAGACCTGCTCGCCGAGGCCTGCCCCCTCGAGCACACCGATCAGGCGGCGCTCGAGACCTGCCTGCGCGACCTGGCGGCGAACGGGCAGCTGTCGCCCGAGGGGCTCCGGGAGCGCCTGTGCGACGGCGTGTACGGCGTCATCGACGACCTGGAAGCCGGCGAGGTGGTGGACGAGGAGGAGTGGGCGGCGCGAGACGAGGCCTACGAGGCGTGCATGGCCGAGCCGAGGCCCGACCTGCCGCTACCCGAGGCGACCGTGCCCGGCGGTGCCTCGTCGACGGTGCCGGAGCCGCGAACGGAACCGGCGCCCTCGTCCACCACGCCCGCCACCGCGCCCGAACCCTCGCTGCCGCCGCGCTGACCTCCTGCCGACGCCGACCCGACGCCCACCCGGCCCGGGGCGGTCAGCCGGCCCGGGTCGGTCAGCCGGCCAGGAGCCGGCAGGCGTCCTCGGGGGCGACGATGTTGATCGGCACGCCGGTGCCCTGCTCGAAGCCGCCCACGCTGTGCAGGCGGGGCACGAGGTGCAGGTGCCAGTGGAAGGGGTCGCCGGCGCGGTGCGGCAGGGTGTGGAAGACGAGGTTGTAGGAGACGTCGCCCACGAGGTCGCGCAACCGGACGAGCACGTCGCGGACGGCGTGGCCCACCGCCGCGAGGTCGGTGGGGTCGGCCAGGCGGAGGTGGCCCTGGTGCGCCTCGGGGATGACCAGCAGCTCGAACGGGGCGCCGCTCCACCAGGGCGCCACGACCACGACCCCGTCCTTGTCGGACACGACGCGGTGGCCGGCGGCGCGCTCGGCGTCGACGGTGGCGCAGAGCAGGCACGCGCCGCTGAAGCGGCGGAACCCGGCGATCTCCTCCACCAGCTCGCCGGGCACGAACGGGATGCCGAGGAGCTGGCCGTGCGGGTGGGCCAGGCTGGCGCCGGCGGCGTGGCCGTGGTTCACGATCGCCTGGCTGTAGCGGACGCCCGGGGCGTGGGCGTGGTCCTCGAAGCGGTCCCGGAGGGCGGCCATGGCCAGGCCGGCCTGGCGGTCGTCGAGGTCGGCCCAGCTGCGCTCGTGGTCGGGGGTGAAGACGAGCACCTCGTGGATGCCGTTGGCCGGGGCCTTGGCGAAGAGCGGGCCGAGGCGCTCGACCTGCATGGAGCCCGAGCCCTCGAAGGCGGGGTAGCGGTTGGGCACGACGCGGAGCAGCCAGTCGCCGCTCGACCCGTACGTCTCGAGCGCCGGCGGCAGCTCCTCCTCGTGGCCCGGGCAGAACGGGCACGGTTCGATCCGCAGCGCCTCCACCGGCGCGTCGTCGTGCGCGAAGTCCTCGGGGCGCGAGGCCCGCCCGGTCGCCACCGTGACCCACCGCCCGGTGAGCGGGTTGAGCCGGAGCTGGTTCACGGGGTCCTCCTGGGGACGGGCGGCTGCCCGCATCGTAGGAGCCGGGGGGCGCCAGGGGTGGGCAGCGCCCCACGGTCGGCCGGCGGGTGCGCGGTGGGGTGCGCTCAGGGGGCCGGTGCGGTGCGGTACACCGACACGTGGGCGGGGGCGTCGGCGTCGAACGGCCGGCCCGACCAGTCCTGCCACCGCTGCTCCAGCTCGAGGCCGGCGGCGGCCGCCATGTCGTCGAGCTGGGCCGGCGTGGACCACCGGATGTGCCACGGGCGCAGCTTGATCCCGGCCTCGGTGATGTCGACGAACTGGCCGAGCACCTCCTGCGGCGACGGGCCGCGCGTCGTCACGTGCAGCACGACGTGGTCGGCGGTGACGCGCTTGGGCGTGACCCGATCGGTGCGCTCCTGGCTCGGGTCGGGCACGAAGGCCTCGACCACGAAGCGCCCGCCGGGCTCCAGCACAGAGGCCACCGACGCCAGGCACCGCTGCTGCTCACCGTCGCCGACGAGGTTGAACAGCGTGTTGTAGGCGACGAAGGCGAGGTCGAACGGGCCCGTCACCTCGGGGGCCGCCATGTCGCCGAGGACGGCGTCCACGCCGTCGCCCCCCGGCTTGGCGGCGAGGCGGTCGAGCATGGCCGCCGACGCGTCGACGCCGGTGACGGCGAAGCCGAGCGCCGCGAGCGGGATGGCGAGGCGCCCGGTGCCGACGCCGAGCTCGAGCACCCGCCCCCCGGTCGGGGTGAGCGTGGCGAGGGCGGCCACGCACGCGTCGGTGTCGGTGATCGACCCGTACCAGTCGTCGTACACGTCGACGAAGCGGTCGCCGTAGGTCGCGGCGTCGTAGCCCTCCATGGGAGCAGTGTCGCAGTCGGCCGCCGCCGTGGTCGCCTCCGTCCCGCCCCCGTAGCCTCGTGGGGTGCCCGACGCCCACCTCGACGCCTACCTGGACCACGCCTACCTCGACCACGCGGCGACCACGCCGATGCGGCCCGAGGCCGTCGCGGCCATGGCGCCGCTGCTGGGCGAGGTGTTCGGCAACCCGTCCGGGTCGCACCGGTGGGCGCGCCTGGCGCGGCGAGCCCTCGACGACGCCCGTGACGTGGTGGCGGAGGTGCTCGGCGCCCGGCCCGGCGAGGTCGTGTTCACGTCGGGCGGCACCGAGGCCGACGACCTCGCCGTCCGGGGCGTGCTCGACGCGGCCGGCGGTCGCGCCGCCTGCTCGGGCGTCGAGCACCACGCGGTGCTGGCGCCGGTCCGGGCCTCCGGCGGTGCGGTGGTGCCCGTCGACGGGTACGGCCGCATGGACCTCGACGCGCTGCATGCCGAGCTCGTCGGCGGGCGCGCCGGCGGGGCGCCCGTCTCGGTCGTCTCCGCCCTGCTCGCCAACAACGAGGTGGGGACGGTGCAGTCGATCGACGAGGTGGCTGCGGTGGTGCGCTCGGCGTCGCCGACGACCGTGGTGCACACCGATGCGGTGGCCGCCGCGCCGTGGCTCGACCTCGCGGTGCACGCGGCGGCGGCCGACCTCGTCACGATCAGCGGCCACAAGCTCGGCGGCCCGAAGGGCACGGGCGTGCTGGTCGTGCGCGAGGGCACGCCGCTGGCGGCCCGGCTGCTCGGTGGCGGCCAGGAGCGGGAGCGGCGCAGCGGCACGCCGAACGTCGCCGGCGCGGTGGGCCTGGCCGCAGCGCTCGCGGCCGTGGCCGCCGAGCGGTCGGACCTGGTCGCCCGCACCGAGGCGCTCCGGGCCCGGCTCGTCGGCGGCCTCGTCGCCGCCGTCCCCGACGCGGTGGTGGCCTCGCCGCCCGACCCGGCCGACCGCACCCCGGGCACCGTGCTGGTGTGCCTCCCCGGCGTCGCACGGGAGGCCCTCCTGTTCCTGCTCGACGAGGCCGGCCTCGGCGCGTCGTGGGGGTCGAGCTGCTCCAGCGGAGCCAGCCAGCCCTCCCACGTGCTGGCGGCCATGGGCGTGGCGCCCGCACTGGCCGAGGGCTCGCTGCGCCTCTCGCTCGGGTGGTGCAGCACCGAGGCCGACGTCGATGCCGCGCTGGTGGCCGTCCCCGCGGCCGTCGCCCGGCTCCGGGGCGACGGGCGGACCGCGGCGACGGAGCTCGGGGTGCAGGCGGGCGGCGTTCGCGTGGGCGGGGGTGCCTGATGCGGGTCCTCGTCATGATGTCGGGCGGGGTGGACTCGTCGGTCGCCGCCGCCCTGCTGCGCGACGACGGCCACGACGTCGTCGGGGTCACGCTCAAGCCGTGGGGTGGCGAGAGCGACTCGGGCTGCTGCTCGATCAGCGACGTCGACGACGCCCGGCGGGTGGCCGACCACCTCGGGATCGACCACCACACGTTCAACTTCGGCGACGCCTTCACCGAGCACGTGGTCGCCCGCTACGCCGCCGACCACGCCGCCGGCCGCACCCCGAACCCGTGCATCGAGTGCAACCGCCACATCAAGTTCGCAGCGGTCGACGAGCGGGCCCGGGCCCTCGGGTTCGACGCCGTGGCCACCGGCCACCACGCCCGGATCACCACCCGTCCCGACGGCACCCGTCGCGTCGCACGCGGTGCCGACCCGGCGAAGGACCAGAGCTACGTGCTCCACGTGCTCGGCCAGGAGCAGCTCGCGCGCACGTTGCTGCCCATCGGCGGCCTGCAGAAGGCGGAGGTGCGTGAGCGGGCCGCCGCCCTCGGCCTGCGCACCGCGACCAAGCCCGACAGCCAGGACGTCTGCTTCATCACCCGGGCTCGCGGTCGGGCGTCGTTCCTCGGCGAGCGCATCCCGCTCACGCCGGCACGGGTCGTCGACGGCGATGGCCACGAGGTCGGGGCCGTCGCGGCC
>DATAGR010000323.1:0-5084 GCA_036263575.1 Aquihabitans sp.
TGACGGGTCGAGGGCGCCGAGGCGGGCCCGCCGGGCGAGGGCCACCAGCTCCCGCTCCAGCGCGCCGGCGCCGATGCCGGCCGCCCGGCCGAAGGCGGTGCGGGCCAGGGCGGTGGCGTCGTCGCGGCGTCCGGTCGCGACGAGGGCCTCGGCGCCGCGCCACTCGGCGTAGGCCTGGTGCCAGCGGTCGCGCGCCGCAGCCGCCTCCTTGGCGGCGTGGCCCCACAGCGCCGCGCCGTCGCCCTCGCCGGTCGCGCGGGCTCGCTCGGCGCGCACGAGCGCGGCGGCGAGCGACGTCGCCATGGTGAAGAGGTACTGGCCGTCCAGGCCCTCGATCAGCTGCTCGGCCCGCGCCAGCCCGGCGGCGGCGTCGGCGCGCTCGTCGTCGGTGACCCCCGGGGCGAGGAGCCGGTCGGCGTCGAGCCGGGCGACGAGCGCCAGCGTGGCGCCGTGGCACTGGCGGTGGTCGGTGGAGCGGTCCCGGTCGAGCACGAGGCGGGCGTCGTGCCAGTGGTCGTACCGGGTGCGGGTGAGCCACGCGCACTCGAGGCGCACGTCCACGAGCGCGCCCTCGAACTGGAGGTTCTCCTCGGCGGCCACGACGGGCCCGAGTCGCTCCAGCTCCTCGGCGATCCCGTCGGCGCGCCCCTGGCGCACGCGCAGCCACGACGACGTGAGGGCGCGGTGGATCGACGCCATGTGCCCCTCGGCCTCGGGCGTGTCGTCCACGACGGCCTCTGCCTCGTGGAGGCGCCCGAGCGGGATCATCGCCTCCACCGCGTTCATGCGGACGAAGGCGAGCCGCCGCATGCCCTTGGCCGCGGCCCGCTCGACGCCGGCGAGCGCGATGTCGACCGCCTCCTCGAAGCGCCCGACGAGCCGGTAGGCGTCGGAGAGGTTCACGTGCCCCCGTGCGACCCAGTCGACGTCGTCGGTCGCCACCGCCACGTCGAGGGCCTCCAGCATGTGGGCGATGCCGTCGTCGATCTCGCCGGCCATGCACAGCTCCAGGCCGAGGACGTGCTTGGCCCGCCCGATGGTGGCCGGCTCGCCGACCTCCAGGGCCTCCGCCAGGGCGGCACGCGACTCGACGAGCGCCTCGTCGCGACGTCCCGACAGGGCCAGCGAGTGGGCCAGCTCGATCCGGACGCGGGCGCGATGGGGGCTGGGGCGATCGGAGAACGTGGCGAGCGACGCCCGCAGGACGTCGATCGACGCGCTGGTCCCACCGGTGGAGCGCATGATGCGTCCGAGCAGGGCGGTGAGCGCGGCCCGCCCGTCGGATCGGTCGTCGACCGACACCCCGGGCTCCGGGGTCGAGTCGTCGCGGGCCAGCTCGGCGTCGATGAGCGAGCGGGCCCGGCCGAGGCGGCTCCCGAGGGCCAGGCTGGTCACGGCCTCGGTGGCCACCACGAGGCGGGTGGCGCCGACCGCGGTGGCCGGCTCCGGGATGGCGTCCCACCAGGCGAGGACCCGCTGGAGGTGGTCGGCGGCCTCGGCGTAGGCGTAGGCGCGCCGGGCCGCGTGGCCGGCCCGGCGCGACCACAGCGCCGCATGGCGCTGGTCGTTGGCCTCGGTCCAGTGGAGGGCGATGCGAGCGGTGGCGCCCGGGTCCTCGGCGGCGCCGGGCTCCTGTTCGAGGCCGGCGGCGAAGGCGGCGTGCAGCGCGGTGCGCTCGCCGGGGAGCAGGTCGGCCTCCACCACCTCGCGGGCGAGGGCGTGGCGGAAGTCGACGCCGCCCTCGGTCACCACCAGCACCTGGTGGGACACGGCCTGGCGGATGTGGCCGGCCAGCTCGGCCGCCGACCGCCCGGTCACCGTGGCGAGCAGCTGGTCCGAGACGGGGCCGGTGGTGGTGCCGACGCTGACCGCCCGCACGACGTCGACCACCTCGGGGACGAGCGCGTCGATCCGCAGCTGGAGGACCTCCTGCAGGCTCGGCGGCACCTCGGTCCCCGGCGAGCACTCGTCGGCGGCCACGAGCTCCTCGACGAAGAAGGGGAGGCCGCTCGAGCGCTCGGCCAGCCGGTCGACCACCTCGGGGGACGCTTCGTCGCCGGTGAGGGCGGCCGCCAGCTCGGCGACCTCGGCCCGATCGAGCGGCTCCACCGTGACGGCCTCCACCGTCGGCACCCGACGGAGCTCGGCGAGCAGGGGGCGCAGCGGGTGCCGGCGGTGGATCTCGTCGGTCCGGTACGTGAAGACGAGCAGCAGCGGGATGCCGTCGAGGTTCCGGGCCAGGAAGTCCACCAGGTCGAGCGTCGACGGCTCCGCCCAGTGGAGGTCCTCGATGCCGAAGGCGAACGGCCGCCGCGACGCGAGGCGGTGCAGCACGCCGAGGACCAGCTCGAACAGTCGGGCCGGTTCGCTGGTCAGCTGGTCGAACGCGGCCGGCGCCGAGCCGGCCTGCCCCAGCTCCGGGAGCAGGCGGGCCAGGTCGGCGCGCGCCGGCCCGATGACGTGGTCGTGCTCGGCGGGCTCGAGGGCGCGCAGGAGCACGCGGAGGGCGGCGGTCAGGGGGGCGAAGGGCTGCGCGACCGACCCGCGGGTCGGGGTGCCGCCGACGAGCAGGAGCCCGCCGTCGCCGACCACCGTCGGCCGCAGCTCCTGCACGAGGCGCGACTTGCCCACGCCCGCCTCACCGCCGAGCAGCACGACGCCCGGGGACCCGGCACGGGCCCGCTCCCAGGCGCCGACCAGCGCGGCCAGCTCGCGGTGGCGGCCGATCAGCGGAGGGGCGGCCCACGTGCGCACGGGGCCGATGATGGCACCCCTCTCGTCGTGCTCGTCCACGGGTTGCCCTCCCTGTTCGTGCGCGGTCCTGCCCGTTCGTGAGGCCGACGGTAGGGACGCCGGGAGACGTCGGCATCGGGCGCGCGCCCTACCGGTCGGGGCCGCCTACCTCAGATGTCCCCCGGTAGCGTGCCGGCCATGGGAACCATCGTGAGCTTCCACGCCCACCCCGACGACGAGTCGATCGGCACGGCGGGGACGCTCGCCCGGGCCGCCGACGCCGGTCACCGCGTCGTGCTCGTGTTCGCCACGCGGGGGGAGCTGGGGGAGCCCGTGCCCGGGAGCCTCGCCGAGGGCGAGCAGCTCACCCTCCGCCGCACCGCCGAGGTGTACGAGTCCGCCCGCGTCATCGGGGCCGACCGCGTGGAGTTCCTGGGCTACACCGACTCCGGGATGATCGGCGAGCCCACGAACGACGCCCCGTGGTGCTTCTGGCAGGCCGACGTCGACCAGGCCGCCCGCCGCCTCGCGGCCATCCTCGAGGAGGAGCGGCCCGACGTCTTCACGATCTACGACGACATCGGCGGCTACGGCCACCCCGATCACATCCAGGTCCACCGGGTCGGCAGGCGCGCCGCGGAGCTCGCCGAGGTGGGGATCGTCGTCCAGGGCACCATCAACCGCGACCTCATCGCCCGGGCCCGGGCCCAGGCCGCCGAGCTCGGCGTCGACGTGCCCGACGACGGCGAGGGTGGGCCGCCCGATGCGGACGACACGTCGTTCGGCAAGCCCGAGGCCGAGCTGACCCACGTGGTCGACGCCGTGCCGGTCCTCGACCGCAAGCGGGCCTCGATGCTCGCCCACGGCAGCCAGATCGGGCCCGACCACTTCATGGCGGCCATGCCCCCCGAGGCCTTTGCCTACGTCTTCGGCACCGAGTGGTTCATCGTCGACGGCGCCGCCGACGGCGGCGCGCCGGCGCTCTTCACCGAGCTCTTCACGCCCACGGCGGCCGCCTCCGCCTGAGCTGGCCATCCCCGTCCTCCGGGCCGGCCGGCCGGCAACGGCTACGTTCACCTCGGGTTCATGGGGGACCCGAGGGGAGTTCACATGCGCAGGACACCGATCGTGGCGCTCGCCGCCACGCTGGCCGTGGTCACCGGACTGGCGGCGGCGCCGCTCGGGGTCGGAGCCCGGCCGGACGCCGGTCGCTCCCCGGCCCGCCTCGCGGCGATCGACGACGACGTCCGCCTGAACGAGATCCAGGTCGTCGGGACGCACAACAGCTACCACCTCATCCCGTCGCCACCCGAGGTCGAGCTGCGGCGGTCCTTCATCGGCGAGGAGGAGAACGCCCTCCAGTACCGGCACGCCCCACTGGCCGAGCAGTTCTCCAGCCAGAAGGTGCGCCAGATCGAGCTCGACATCTTCCTCGACCCGCCGGGCGGCACGTACAGCGACCCGCTGCTGCGGGCCGCCGCCGGGGTCGGCCCCTACGACCCGGCGATGGACGAGCCCGGGATCAAGGTGCTGCACGTCCAGGACGTCGACTACATGTCGACCTGCCTGAGCCTGAAGGTGTGCCTGACCCAGGTCGAGGCGTGGAGCGACGCCAACCCGTCGCACGCGCCGATCGCCGTCATGTTGGAGCTCAAGGACAGCGAGGTCCCGATCGGCGGGTTCCCGTTCGTCAAGCCGTTCCCCTTCGACGCCGCGGCGATGGACGTCCTCGACGCCGAGATCCGCGACGTCATGGACCCGGCCGACATGATCACCCCGGACGACGTGCGCGGCGCCCGGCCGACGCTCCAGGAGGCGGTGACCACCGACGGGTGGCCGACGCTGGGCGAGAGCCGCGGCAAGGTGCTGTTCCTCATGGACAACGGAGGCGGCTACCGGACCGACTACCTCGCCGGCCACCCCAACCTCGAGGACCGCGTGCTGTTCACGAACAGCGAGCCGGGCGCGCCCGACGCCGGCTTCGTGAAGCGCAACGACCCCGCCGACCCGGAGATTCCGGCGCTGGTCGAGGCGGGCTACGTCGTGCGCACCCGCAGCGACGGCGAGACGGTCGAGGCCCGGGCCAACGACACGACGAAGCGCGAGCTGGCGCTGGCCAGCGGCGCCCAGTGGGTCAGCACCGACTACCCGGTGCCCGACTGGGGCGTGGGGTTCGAGACCGACTTCTTCGTCGAGATCCCCGGCGGCACCGTGGCCCGGTGCAACCCGGTCAACGGACCGCCCTCGTGCGTGTCGGCCGAGATCGACACCATCTACGAACCCGTCGCGCCGCCGGCGAGCACGACCTCCACGACCTCCACCGTGCCGCCGAGCACCGCGCCGCCCACCTC
>DATAGR010000324.1:0-2711 GCA_036263575.1 Aquihabitans sp.
GCGCCATCCTCACCCTCCTCGGCGCCACGGTGGCCGGCATGCCGGTGCCGTTCACGGCGATACAGGTGCTGTGGGTGAACCTGATCATGGACGGCCCCCCGGCCATGGCCCTCGGCGTCGACCCCGCCTCGCCGCGGGCCATGGCCGAGCCGCCCCGCCGGCCGGGTGCCCGCATCCTCACCAACGGCCGGCTCCTCACGATCCTGCTGACGGGCGTGGTCATGGCCGTCGGCACGCTCGGCGTGCTCGCCTACGGCATCGAGACGGGCACCGAGGCGCACGCCCTCGCCGTGGCCTTCACCACGTTCGTGCTCTTCCAGGTGTTCAACGCCTTCAACGCACGCGACGAGCACCTCACCGCCTTCCGCCGGGAGTCGCTGCGCAACGGCAAGCTGTGGGCGGCGCTGGTCGGCGTCGTGGTCCTGCAGGTGCTGGCCGTGCACGTCGACCCCGTCCAGGACGTGTTCGGCACCGCCGACCTGACCCTGGGCGACTGGGTCCTCGCCGTGGCGGTGGCGTCGACGGTCCTGTGGGCCGAGGAGATCCGCAAGCTGGTCCGGCGGCGGCGGTCGGCCGATGCCGACCTGGCGGGGGTCGCCGGTTAGGCGGGCGCGGCGACGCCCGGCCGAGGTGGCCGGGCGTCGCCGTGGGGAGGTGTGGTGGGGCTCGGGTCAGGCGGCGCTGATCGCTCCCAGGACGTCGAGCCGGGCGGCCCGCCGGGCCGGCAGCACGGCGGCGGCGACGCCGGCGAGGGCGGCGACAACCACCATGACGCCGAGCTGGCCGGCCGGCAGGGCGAAGGTCGTGATGCCCTCGCCGTCGAGCGCCCGGACGATCGCCCAGCCGAAGCCGACGCCGATCGCCAGGCCCAGCACGGTGCCCAGCAGCGAGATCACCACGGCCTCGTAGCGCACGGTCGCCCGCAGCTGGCTGCGGGTCATGCCGATCGCTCGCAGGAGGCCGAGCTCCCGGGTCCGCTCGAAGATCGAGAGGGCCAACGTGTTGGCGATGCCGAGCAGGGCGATGAGCACCGCCAGGCCCAGCAGGGCGTACACGAGGTTGAGCAGCACGTCGATCTGCGCCGCCTGGGCCTCCTTGTACTCCGAGCTGTCCTGCACGGTGCCCTGCGGGTACTCGTCGGCCACCGCGGCGACCGCCGCCCGCCCCCGCTCCGGATCGACGCCGTCGGCCAGCTCGATGGCGACCTTGGCGTCGAAGCGGTCTGCCACGTTCGCCTCGTGGGCCGCCATCCCGATGATGTGGTCACCGGTCAGGTCGGCCTCGGCGAAGGTGGCGGCGACGGTGAGCTGCTGCACGCCGGTCTCCACGAAGCGCACGGGCACGGTGTCACCGACCTCCCAGCCCTCGCGCTCGGCCACGGCGTCGGCGACGGCGATGTCCGTGGCCCCCATGTCCCGCAGCGAACCGTCGCTGACGCCGACGTCGACGATGTCCTCCAGCACGGCGGTGTCGGCGGCGAAGAGGCTGGTCGAGGTGCCGTCCACCTGGGCGGGCGCCAGGCGCATGCCCGTCACCGCCTCCACCTCCGGCACGTCCCGCAGGCGCTCGGCCAGGTCGGTGCTGAGCCCGCCGACCCCGAAGGAGCCGGAGTCGACGACGAGGTCGCCGGTGAAGGACTCGTCGACCATGGCGTTCACCGAGGCCTTCGTGGAGGACGCCAGGATCGTGATGAACCCGACGAGGGCGACCCCGATCATGAGCGCCGAGGCCGTGGCCGCGGTGCGCTTGGGGTTCCGCATGGCGTTCTCCCTGGCCAGGTTGCCGGCGGTGCCACGCAGCCTCGGCAGCGGCGAGCCGATGACCCTGCTCAGCGGTCGGGCCAGCACCGGGCCGAGGACGGCCACGCCGAGGAACACCAGCGGGGCGCCGAGGCCGACGGCCGTGATGCCGGCGTCGCCGAACAGGCCCGCCGCCATGGCGGCCGCACCGAGCACGGTCAGCGCCGTGCCGACGACGGTCCGCCGCCGGCTGTCGCCCGAGGTGTCGACGGCGACGTCGCGCATGGCGGCGATCGGCGGCACCTTGGCGGCCCGGCGGGCGGGGAACACGGCGGACCCGACGCTGACGCCGAGGCCGGCGAGCACCGAGGTGATGACCGTCCTCGACGAGATGACCACGGCACCCGAGGGGATGTCGATGCCCATCGCCTCGAACAGCGCCTTGATCCCCGACGCCACGCCGATCCCGGCCACGATGCCGGCGGCGGAGGCGACGAGCCCCACGACGACGGCTTCGAGGAGGACCGAGCCCATGACCTGTCGACGACCGGCGCCGAGCGCCCGGAGGAGCGCCATCTCCTTGCTCCGCTGGGCGACCAGGATCGAGAACGAGTTGTAGATGATGAACGACCCGACGAAGAGGGCGATCACCGCGAACACGACGAGGAAGATGTTGAAGAAGCTCATGCTCTCCCGCATGTCGCCCTGGTCCTCGGCGGTGATCTCGGCGCCGGTGAGCACCTCGGTGCCGTCGGGCGCGACCCGCTCGATGCGCCGGGCCAGATCCTCGTCGCCGATGCCGTCCTCGGCCGCCACCTTGATGGCATCGACCGCGCCCGGCGAGGTCAGGTGGGCCTGGGCCGCCTCGGAGGCGAAGAGGGTCACCTGGGCGCCGCCCGGGCTGTCCTGGCCGGCGAACGTCGTGATGCCGACGATCGTGACCGGCAGCCGCCCGGACTGGGTGAGGACGTC
>DATAGR010000325.1:0-3679 GCA_036263575.1 Aquihabitans sp.
GCCACCCCTGCCTCCGGGCCCCGAGGAGTCCACGATGACCGCACCCCGCCGCCTCGCCACCGTGCGCAACGTCGCCGCGCTCGTGGTGGCGCTCGCCGTGGTCGGCGGCGCCTGCGTCCTCCAGGACGACGACGCCCAGACCGTCCGCACCGCCGGCCTCGGGCCCCGCCCCGTGGAGAGCGGGCTGCCCGAGGACGCGAAGCCCGTCCGCGGCGGGCAGCTCGTCTACGGCCTCGAGGCCGAGACGGCCGGCGGGTTCTGCCTGCCGGAGTCCCAGCTGGCGGCCTCCGGCCTGGAGATCGTGCGGGCGCTCTACGACCCGCTCGCCATCCCCGACGCCAAGGGCGGGTACGCCCCCTACCTCGCCAAGGCGATCGACCACGACGAGTCGTACCGGAACTGGACCATCACCCTCCGACCGGGCATCACCTTCCACGACGGCTCGGCGCTCGACGCCACGGTGGTGAAGAACAACCTCGACGCCTACCGCGGGGCCTACGACAACCGCTCGCCGCTGCTGTTCTCGTTCGTCTTCCAGAACATCGCCGCCGTGACGGTGGTCAACGAGCTGTCGGTGCGGGTCACCACCAAGACCCCGCAGGTCGCCCTGCCCGCCGCCCTCTACGGCTCGGGCCGCGTGGCCATGGTCGCCCAGGCCCAGCTCGACGCCGACACCGACACGTGCGCCACCGAGCCCATCGGCACCGGCCCGTTCCAGTTCGTCTCGTGGACCAAGGACGTCAGCCTCAAGGTCAAGCGCAACCCGGAGTACTGGCAGGAGGCGCCCGACGGCAAGGCGTACCCGTACCTCGACGCCATCGACTTCCGGCCCATGCCCAACAGCGACGCCCGCCTGGCGGCGCTCCAGCAGGGCGAGCTCAACATGCTCCACACGTCGACCGCGTCGGACATCGCCGCCAACCTCACCGGCCTCCGCGACGAGGGCGCCATCAACCTCCTGGTCTCGGAGGAGCGCACCGAGACGTCGTACATGCTGATCAACACCAAGCGGGCACCGCTCGGCGACCGGGCGGCTCGCGTGGCCATCGCCCAGGCGATCGACCGCAAGAAGCTCAACGAGATCGCCAACAAGGGCTTCGCGACCATCGCCGACGGCCCGTTCGCCCCCGAGGTGCTGGGCCACCTCGACGACCCCGGCTTCCCGGGGTTCGACCTCGCCGCCGCCAAGAAGGCCGTCGCCGCCATGAAGGAGGCCGGCGCGGACACCGAGCTGTCGATCCTCACCTCGACCGGTCCCGCCGCCATCCGCACCGCGGTGGTCGAGCAGGAGATGCTCGAGGCCGCCGGGTTCAGCGTGAAGCTCGAGGTGGAGTCCGAGGCCGGCCTCATCGACCGGGTCATCGCCAACGACTTCGACCTGGCCACGTTCCGCAACCAGCCCGGCGACGACCCCGACAGCAACTTCCACTGGTGGAACGGCGGCGGCAACCTCGTGAACTTCGGCCGCTTCGACGACGAGGTCATCAACGAGAACCTGGTGATCGGCCGGACCAACCCCGACCGGGACACGCGCCGCAAGGCCTACGAGACCATCAACCGCCGGTTCTCCGAGCAGGTCTACAACGTCTACCTCTGGTACGCCCCGTGGGCGGTGGCCGAGGCGGCGAACGTGCACGGCATCCTCGGTCCGGACCTGCCCGACGGCGGCGGCCCGCCGCCCGGTCGGCTCGTGACCGGCCACGCCCTGCACGGCATCTGGATCGACCCCGACTGACCCACGGGTCAAGTACCCGTTCGGCGACGCGCGTCCCCCGCGGCTGACCGCTATGGTCTGCGTCACCTCGCATGGCTGCCGTCACACGCGGCCCTCGCGAGCACGCACGCTTCGAAGGGGACACACCAATGCGATACCGGGCTCCAGGCACCTCCCGTCGATCCAAGGCCTTCGCCGGCCTCCTGGCGTTCAGCCTGCTGGCGGCCGCCTGCGGCGGGGCCAAGGAGGGCGAATCCGGCGGCGGCGGCGAGAACGGCGGCCTCGAGGAGGCCGGCCTGAACGTCGAGGCCGGCGAGTCGGGCCTGAAGGACGCCGGTGACCCGGTCCGCGGCGGCAGCGCCGTCTACGGCCTCGAGGCCGACACCAACGGCGGGTTCTGCCTGTCGGAGGCGCAGCTGGCGATCTCCGGGATGATGGTCGTGCGGGCGATCTACGACACGTTGACCGTGCCGAACGCCGAGGGCGACTACGTGCCCTACCTGGCCGAGTCGATCGAGCCCAACGAGGACTACACCGAGTGGACCATCAAGGTCCGCGAGGGCGTCACCTTCCACGACGGCTCCCCGCTCACCGCCGAGGTCGTGAAGAACAACATCGACGCCTACCGGGGCGTGTACCCGGGGCGCAGCTCGCTGCTGTTCGCCTTCGTCCTCAACAACATCGCCGAGACCGCCGTGGTGGACGAGACCACCATGACGGTGACGACCGAGAAGCCGTGGGTGTCGTTCCCGGCCTTCCTGTTCAGCTCGTCCCGCTTCGGGATCATGGCCCAGGCGCAGCTCGACGACCCCGAGACCTGTGGCCGCAAGCCGATCGGCACCGGCCCGTTCAAGTTCGTCAGCTGGACGCCGAACCAGAGCTTCAAGGCCGAGCGCAACCCCGACTACTGGCAGATGGCCCCCGACGGCGAGCCGTACCCGTACCTGGACGCCATCGAGTTCCGGCCCATCCCCGACGGCCAGGTGCGCGGCCAGGCCATCCAGGCCGGCGACGTCGACCTGATCCACACCTCGAACGCCGCCGACATCGGCAACAAGTTCAAGGACCTGCGCGACGACGGCAAGGCCAACATGCTGGTCTCCGAGGACACCGCCGAGGTGGCCTTCATCCAGCTGAACCACACCGAGCCGCCGTTCGACGACCTCCGCATGCGGCAGGCCATGGCCATGGCCGCCAACCGCGAGGAGATCAACCAGATCATCGGCGACGGCCTGCCCACGATCGCCGACGGCCCCTTCGCCCCCGACTCCATCGCCTACCTCGAGGACCCCGGGTTCCCGAAGTTCGACGCCGCCAAGGCCAAGGAGCTCGTCGCCGAGTACGAGGCCGAGGGCGGCAAGGCCGAGTTCACCCTCACCGCCACCAGCGACCCGACCGTCCGGAAGCTCGCCGAGCTCGTCCAGCAGCGGGCCCAGGCCGCCGGCGTGAACGTGAAGATCGCCCTGCGCGACCAGGCGGCGATCATCAACGACGCCATCGGCAAGAAGTACCAGGCGATGCTGTTCCGCAACTACCCGGGCGGCGATCCCGACATCAACTACGTCTGGTGGCACGGTGGCGAGCCCGGCGACGACCCCGATGTGGCCACGAACCCGGTGAACTTCGCCGGCTTCAACGACCCCGAGGTGAACAAGCTCCTCGACGAGGGTCGCGGTGAGCCCGACCAGGAGAAGCGCAAGCAGATCTACCAGGACCTCAACCGCCGGATGGCCACCCAGGTCCATGGCCTCTGGTCGTGGTACACGCCCTGGGCGATCGTCACCCAGCCCAACGTCCACAACATCTTCGGCCCGCCACTCCCCGGCGAGAACCCCGGCGAGGCCGGCGAGGAGACCACCGACGACCCGGCCCGCCAGCCGAACCAGGGCCTGGCGACGGCCCACTCGTTGCTCGGGATCTGGATCGAGGAGTAGCCAGGTCCGTCCCCACCGCCCCCCCCCCCCG
>DATAGR010000326.1:0-3768 GCA_036263575.1 Aquihabitans sp.
GCTGACCGCTGCGAGCGGTTGCGGCTCCGACGACGGCGACACGCCGGCCCAGGACCCGGCCGACACCACCGTGCCGGTGGCCGAGTGCCAGGACCAGGCCTCCACCCAGGAGGACTCGAACGGCGAGACCGGCGGCGGCGCCTCCTCGGGCTCGAACTCCGGGGCCGACACCAACGCCAACTCGGGCCAGAGCAGCGGCGACGGCCTCGCCGACTCCGAGGACACGGGCAGCCGCGGCCCCGACGACGAGGGCAGCGCCACCGGGCCCGAGGACTGCACCACCACCAACGGCGGCGCCGGCGTGAGCGGCGACACCGGCTCGGACAGCGACCCCGGCATCCAGGGCGACGACCAGGGCGAGAGCGACGGCACCGCGGGCGACGAGGCCGACGCCAACAACGGGGGCAGCGGCGCCGGCGACCCGGCCGGTGCGGCCGAGGACGGCGCCACCGAAGGCGGCATGTAGCCCCCAGCTGCGAACCGGGGGGCCGCTACGGTCCCGGGCCGTGCCCGGACCCGACCTCGGCGACGCCCCGTACCTGCCGGCCGTGGTGGCGGCGGCGGCTCGACGCTTCGGCGATCGGCCGGCGTTCGTGGACCCCGACGGCACCCCGCTGACCTACGTCGAGCTCCACGAGCGCAGCGACGAGGTCGCCGCCGGGCTGGCCCGCCGCAGCGTCGGGCCGGGCGACGTGGTGGGCCTGACGCTGCCGTCCACGACGGCGTGGGTCGTGGCCGACGTGGCCGTGGCCAAGGTGGGGGCGGCGACGGCCGGCGTGAACCCCGCTCTCACCACCGCAGAGCGAACGGCGTGCCTCGACCGGGTCGAGCCGGCGCTCGTGCTGGACGAGGCGGACGACGTCGCCTCGCTCGCCGTCCGTGGCGGTCGGCCGGACGCGCTCGACGCCGACCCCGGCCGGCCCGTCGCCATCGTCTTCACGTCGGGGACGACCGGCACGCCCAAGGGCGCCTGGTTCACCGACCGGCAGCTGCGGGCCGTCACCCGCTACGACGTGGGCGACGCCTGGGGCGGGGCCGACCCCGTCGCCCAGTACGGCTCCACCCAGTTCGCCCACGTCGGGTTCACCACCAAGCTGCCCTGGTACCTGCGGCTCGGGACCACCACCCACCTGCTGGCCCGGTGGCGGGCCGGCGACGTGCTGGACCTCGTCGAGCGGGAGCGCATCGCCACCATCGGCGGGGTGGCGCCGCAGGTGGCCCTGCTCCTCCGCGACCCGCGCTTCGACGAGCGGGACCTCGCGTGCGTGCGGCTGCTGGTGATGGGCGGTGCCGCGTCACCGCCGGCGCTGGTGACCGAGGCCCGCCGACGGTTCGGGGCCGGCTACTCGATCCGGTGGTCCTCGACCGAGTCCGGCGGCGTCGGCACCGGGACCGCGCCCGACGCACCGGACGAGGAGGCGCTCCACACCGTCGGGCGGCCGCGCCCCGGGATCGAGGTCGTGGCCCGCGCCGACGACGGCGCCGCGCTGCCCCCGGGCGAGGTCGGCGAGCTGTGGCTGCGGTCCGACGCCGCCATGTCCGGCTACTGGCGCGACGAGGAGGCCACGGCCGAGGCCCTGGTCGACGGCTGGCTCCGCACCGGCGACCTCGGCCACGTCGACGCCACCGGCTGCGTCACGCTCATCGGGCGCCAGGGCGACATGTACATCCGCGGCGGCTACAACGTCTTCCCCGCCGAGGTCGCCGCCGCCTTGGGCCGCCACGAGGCCGTGGCCGACGTGGCCGTGGTCCCCCGTCCCGACGACGTGCTCGGCGAGGTCGGCGTGGCCGTGGTCGTGCCGACCGACCCGGCCGCACCCCCCACGCTCGAGGACCTCCGCGCCGTGGCCGGGGAGACCCTGGCCCGCCACAAGCTCCCCGAGGCGCTGGTGGTGGTCGACGACCTCCCCCTCACCGCCATGCAGAAGGTCGACCGGGCCGCCCTCGCCCGCCTGGCCGCCGCCGACGCCTGACGACGCTGGACCTGACGACGCCGAACCTGACGGGGCGTCAGGGGACGCCGTACGCTGCCCGTCGGCCGTCCCCGACCAGGAGCACCCGTGACCACGCCGTCTTCCGAGCGCCCGATCACCGAGCAGGTCCGCCACCAGGTGGACGACCGGGGCGTGGCGTGGATCACGCTCGACCGGCCCGACGTGAAGAACGCCATCAGCCCCGACCAGCGCGATCGGGTGGTCGCCCTCCTCGCCGAGGCCAGCGCCGACCTCGGCATCCGGGCGGTCGTGATCGGCGCCACCGGCGACGCGTTCTGCACCGGCGCCGACCTCCGCGCCCGGCGCCCGCCGGCGCCCCGTCCCGACGACGCCCCTGCTCGCGGCGTCGGCGAGATCGCCAAGATGATCCGGGAGGGCGCCCAGGCGTTGATCGCGGCGGTGCTCGACTGCGAGAAGCCGGTCATCGCCAAGGTCGGGGGGACCGCGGCGGGGATCGGAGCCCACCTCGCCTTCGCCTGCGACCTGGTCGTGGCGGCCGACGACGTGCGGTTCATCGAGGTGTTCGCCCGTCGCGGCCTCGTGCCCGACGGCGGCGGCGCCTACCTGCTCCCCCGCCGCATCGGCGTCCAGAAGACCAAGGAGCTGATGTTCTTCGGCGACGACCTGCCGGCGTCGGAGGCCGCGGCCCTCGGCCTGGTGAACCGGGTGGTGCCCGCCGCCGAGCTCGACGCGGCGGTCGACGAGTGGGCCGGGCGCCTCGCCGTCGGGCCGACGCGCGCCCTCGCCCTCACCAAGGCGCTGGTCAACCGCTCGCTGGAGAGCGACCGGGCCACCGCCTTCGCCGACGAGGCCACCGCCCAGGAGCTCAACATGGGCACCGCCGACGCCAACGAGGGCGTCGCCGCCTTCGTCGAGCGCCGCACCCCGGCCTATCGGGGCTGGTGATCGGGGCGCCCGATCGGGCGCTCAGGCAGCGGCTTCCGGGTTTCGTCCCCGACGGCGCGTCCTCTAAGGTCATGCGGCCCGTTCGGGGGTGGTGTAATCGGTAACACAGCTGGTTCTGGTCCAGTCGTTGGGGGTTCGAGTCCTCCCCCCCGAGCCATCCGGCTACCTTGAGCCGGCGTTGACAACTCCATCTCGCCCCCATCGTCTAGCGGCCTAGGACACCACCCTCTCAAGGTGGCGGCACGGGTTCGAATCCCGTTGGGGGTGCCACGAGGGACCCACTCGACCACCGTCGCCCGCCCGGGCGGCCGGTGCTCGGGTGGGTCTCCTTCGTCTCGGTCCACCCTCGTGGGCCCGAGCGGGACGGCGGTGAGGCAGGACATGCAGCAGGATCCCACGACGGCGACCCCGGCCGTCCGCGGCGACGGTCGCCGCGGCTGGCGGCGTTGGGGCGGGTGGTTCGCCCCGCTGGCCGTGATCGGCGCCCTCTGGGCGTTCGCCCTCCCCGCCTACTCGGGACCCGACGAGCAGGCGCACGTCACCAAGGCCGCCGCCGTGGCCCGGGGCCAGTGGCAGGGCCGCCACATCGAGACCGTCATCGGCACGCTCACCGAGGTCGAGGTCCCCGACGTGTTCGGCGACCGGCCGGCCGACCTCTCCAAGGCCTGCTTCGCCGGTGAGCCGACGGTCCCGGCCGACTGCGCGACGCCGCCGACGGGCAGCACCGACGACGTCGTCGCCGGCACCTACGTCGGCCGGTACCCGCCGGCGTACTACGGGGTGGTCGGGCTCCCCACCCTGGTGGCGCCGGGCACCCACACCCTCGTGCTGATGCGCCTGGTGAGCGTCGTGCTGGGCGCGGCGGTGG
>DATAGR010000327.1:0-2607 GCA_036263575.1 Aquihabitans sp.
CTCGTCGAGCTTGTGGGAGATGAACAGGATGGTGATGCCCTGGGCCTTGAGGTCGGCCAGGTTCTCGAACAGCTCGTGCACCTCCTGGGGCACGAGCACGGCGGTGGGCTCGTCGAGGATCAGCGTCGTGGCGCCGCGGTAGAGCACCTTGAGGATCTCGACGCGCTGGCGCTCGCCGACGCCGAGCGTCTCGACGAGCTCATCGGGGTCGACGGAGAGGCCGTAGGTGCGGCCCAGCTCCTCGATGCGCCGTCGGGCGGCGCGGTGGTCGACCTGGAAGCGCAGCGGGAACGGCTTGCGGGGCTCGTAGCCGAGGACGATGTTCTCGAGCACCGACAGGTTGTCGGCGAGCATGAAGTGCTGGTGCACCATGCCGATGCCCGCGGCGATGGCGTCGTTGGGGCTCTTGAACGAGACCTCCCGCTCGGCCACGGTGATCGTGCCCTCGTCGGGGCGCTGCATCCCGTACAGGATCTTCATCAGCGTCGACTTGCCTGCGCCGTTCTCGCCGACGATGGCGTGGATGGTGCCCGGCCGCACGGAGAGGTTGACGTCGCGGTTGGCGACGACGCCGGGGAAGCGCTTGACGATGCCCTCGAGCCGGATGGCGAGCGGCGGGGCGTCGGTGGGCGACGGGGGGCTGGCGACAGCGGGCAAGACGACCTCCAGAACGGGCGAGACCCGGGACCGAACGGCTCGGTCCCGGGTCTCTCCTGATGATCTCAGACTGCGATCAGGGCTCCTGGGGAACCTCGATCTCGCCCGCGATGATCTCCTCCTTGAACTGCTCGAGCTGCTGCTCGTCGACGATCTGGCCGCCCTGGGTGGCGTAGCCGATGCCGTTGTCCTCGAGGCTGAAGGCGACGGTCTCGCCGCCGGCCTGGCCACCGACGAAGTTCTTGATCGTCTCGTACACGGCCACGTCGACCCGCTTGAGCATCGACGTGAGGATGCACGCCTGCTCGGCCTCGGTCGCGGCCAGGTACTGGTTCGAGTCCACGCCGATGGCGAGGCGGTCGGCCTCGGTCGCCGCCTTGAACACGCCGGCGCCGGAGGCACCAGCCGCGTGGTAGACGACGTCGGCGCCCGCCTCGTAGAGGCCGGCGGCGGTGGTCTCACCGGCGGCGGCGTCGTCGAAGCCGGAGAAGTCGTCACCGGTGGAGAGGTACTTCACCTCGACCTGGACGTCGGGGTTCACCGCCTCGGCACCAGCCGTGTAGCCGGCCTCGAACTTCTTGATCAGCTCGGTGTCGACGCCGCCGACGAAGCCGACCGTGCCGGTCTTGGACGCCTGGGCGGCGGCTGCGCCGACCAGGTACGAGCCCTGCTCCTCGGCGAAGACGATCGAGGTGACGTTCGGGGCCTCGACGACGGAGTCGACGATCGCGAACTCGGTGCCCGGGTAGTCGGCGACGATGCCGGGCATGACCTCGGCGAACGCGAAGCCGACGCCGATGATGAGGTTGTAGCCCTCGTCGGCGAGCTGGCGCATGAGCGCCTCACGGTTCGAGCCGTCCGCGGAGGGCTCGAGCTCCTTGACCTCGACGCCGAGGTTCTCGGCGGCGGCGGTCAGACCGGCGAAGGCCGAGTCGTTGAAGGACTTGTCGCCCTTGCCGCCGACGTCGAAGACCATGCCGATCTTCTGGCCGGCGCCGTCGGCCTCACCGGCGGTGCCCAGCGGCTCGGCCTCGTCGGCCTGGCCGGTCTCGCCCTCGCAGGTGGCGGCTTCTTCGCTGCTGCCACCGCCGCCGCCCCCACCGCCGCCGCTGCCCTCGTCGTCGTCGTCGCTGGCGCAGCTCGCCAGCACGAGGGCGAACGCCGCCAGGAGGATGAGCAGCAGTCGGCTCCACGGTCGTTGCTTCACGTAGTTCTCCCTTGTCCGGTGCGCCGGCGCCCCGGAGGCGTCGACGAGAGGCGAACCGTACTGCGCGTTCGGGGGTGCCGCAGCTTCGCCGGCCGTCAGCTCGCCCGCCGCCGGTCTCGACAGGGCGAGGGGTGGTCCTTAGCCTGCGGCGGTGACCGTCGGATCCGAGCCCGAGCTGGGGCATGCCCCGGACGGGGGACACGGCGACGACGACCCGCTCGGTGCCCGCCTGCTGGCGGCGGCGTCGGCCGAGTTCGCCGAGCGGGGCTACGCCGGCGCGCGGGTCGCCGAGATCGCCCGCCGGGCCGGGGTCACGACCGGGGCCATCTACTCCCGCTACCGGGGCAAGGCCGAGCTGCTGTCCGAGGCGATCGATGCCGCCACGTCGGGCGAGTTCGACGACCTGTTCACTGACCACCGCTTCTCGGGGCGCATGGAGGACATCCTCCGCATCGCCGGCAGCCACCTGATCGACCGCGGCTCGCCGGCCGAGCGAGCCCAGGCCCACGGCCCCGGCCTGCTCCTCGAGTCGTTCACCGCCGCCCGCCACGAGCCCGACGTCGCCGCGCTGCTCCGCGCCCGCATGGGCGAGCGCCACCGGCGCCTGGCCGAGATCATCGACGCCGCGAAGGCCGGCGGCGGCATCGACACCGACGTCGACACGACCGCGCTGGTCACGTTCTGCCACGCCCTCGGCCTCGGCTTCCTGCTCCTCGAGGTGGTCGACCTGCCGCTGCCGCACC
>DATAGR010000328.1:0-9873 GCA_036263575.1 Aquihabitans sp.
CGACGGGGTGGTCGGCGACCGCCAGGCGGACCGGCGCGACCACGGTCGCCCCTTCCAGGCGCTGTGCCTGTGGTCCACCGAGGTGACCGACGAGCTGCGCGCCGACGGCCACCCGATCGCCCCCGGCCTGGCGGGTGAGAACGTGTCGCTGACCGGGCTGCCGTGGCCCCGGGTCCGGCCCGGCGCCCGCCTGCGCCTGGGCGACGTGCTGGCCGAGGTGTCCTCGTACGCGGTGCCGTGCTCGAAGAACGCCCGATGGTTCACCGGCGGGCGCTTCGACGTCATCCACCACGACAAGGGCCCGTACAGCCGGGTCTACGCCACGGTCCTGGAGCCGGGCCGCATCACCGAGGGCGACCCGGTGCTGCTCGAGCCGGGCAGCTGACGCCTCGGCCGGTCGTCGCTAGGTGAGGAGGCCGATCGCCCCGGCGACCACGGCCACGGCGAGCAGCGCCATGCCGGTGCCGAGGAAGAGCGCCCACGACAGCGTGCGTTCGGCCATCGTCTCCAGGCGGGCGACGTGGGGGTCGGCCGGGTCGTAGATGACCGTGGCCGTCTCGCCCTCCTGCGGGTGGTGCACGCCGCTGGCCAGCCCCTCGTGCTCGTAGGCGGTGCCGTCGGGGGTGGAGAACCGCCACACCACGTGGTGCGTGTGGCCATCGCGCTCGTCGGCCGGGTGGAGCACCGACCTGACGGCGGTGGCTGTCGTCCGCCGGCCGTCGGCCACGAGGTGCAGGACGGTGCGCCGCTGCCACGTGCCGATGGCGGCCAGCACGATGCCGGCGACGAGGCACCCGGCGGCGAGCATCTCGGCCACGTCGCTCACCGCACCGAGCACCGGCGCGCCGGTCGCCGGCACGGAGGTGAGCAGGGGAGCGGTCACGTGCGGACGCTACCGGCTCCCCGTCGAGGCGGCGGCGGGTCAGCCGCGGCGCTCGAAGTGGAACCCGGCGCCGGTGGAGAACTCGGTGAGCGTGACCTCGTCGGGCTGCGGCGCCGGTTCGGCGGTCGGGTCCAGGGTGATGCGCCACGTCGCGGCCGCACCGTCGGCGGCCGCCTCCCGCTCGACGGTGGCCTGCGGCGCCAGGCACCGCACGGCGGCGCCCAGGCCGGCGTCGTCGACCTCGACCAGGATCGACGGCCAGGTCAGGCCGTCGTCCTCCGCGGTGGCCGGGCATGGCGCGATCGACACCCGGACCTCGTCGGCGCCGCACTCGGCGGACACCGTGGCGTCGACGTAGGCGCGGGGGAGGAGCATCGGGTGCACGGCCAGCACCCGGGCGACGCCGTCCAGGTCGGCCCCGGCACCGAGCGACGCCGCCAGGCGCTTGGTGGTGACGCCGGCGATGCCGGTGAGCTGCTTGGCGCCGATGGCCCGGGCCTCGTCGCCACCGATGCGGTCGGCGACGTGGAGCAGGAACGCTCGCGAGAGCAGGTGGCCCTGGAGGCACACCTCGTCGGCGATGCGGGCCAGGGCGGCGGAGGAGAACCGCTCCATGACGAGGTCCTGGTCGAGCGGCCCGGCGTAGTCGTCCCAGCCGTCCTCGGCCGGCAGGTCGTCGGGCGCGACCGCGAGGGGGAGGCCGGCGGCGCGCGAGGTGGCGAGCCGGCGGGCCTGCTCCGGGAACGGCAACGGGTCGGCGTCGTCGACCACCGTCACGGTCCACGCGCAGTGCGGCGTGCGGTCGGCGGGCCGGCGGGGCGGTCGGTGGATCGGTCGCACCTGGGCGCGCGGGTTGCTGGCCATGGCGGTGGCGTCGAAGGTCGGGTCCTCGATGTCGTGGCACATGGCCCGCACGTAGTCGTCGCCCATGGGCTCCACGTCCATGAGCGCGCCGCAGTGGTCGAGCACGAACTCGCCGTGGGCGTCGTCGTGGACGACGTAGCGGAAGTCCATGAACTCCGGCGGTGCGCCGACGTCGAGCTGCATGCCTTTGAAGATCGTCTCCACGGTGTCGCCCTCGAAGCCGAGCAGCCGCTGCATCCGCTTCGTGTAGAGCGGGCTGGCCGCCATCCACTCGTCGATGGCGATGTCGCGCATGCCGTCGCGCCCGAAGCGGGCGATCAGGTGGGGCATGCCCGATCGGTCGATGAGGTGGCCGGCCAGCAGCAGCTCCCGGACGAGCTCGGCCAGCTCGGCGTGGGTGCGGCCGGCGTAGGGGGAGGCGCTCGCCGTCACGGGGTCGTCCCGTCGTCGGGTGGCGCCTCGCCGGCGCGGTCGGCCTTGGCCCGCCGGGCCACGATCCGCTCCACCTCGGTGTTCAGCCGGGCGGCTCGGGGCCAGCCGGCGTAGTGGGCGAGGAAGACCACCAGCGTGCGCAGGTCGTCGACGTCGAGCTCACCCTTGTCGACCGCCGCCTGCAGCTGCAGCCCGGCGACGTCCTCGAGGCCGGAACCGGCGGCCAGGCCGATGAGCACCAGGCGGCGGTCGCGGACCGACAGCGCGCCCTCGGCCCACACCTCGCCGAAGAGGTGGTCGACGGTCTGGCGCTCGAACGGCGTCGACGGCTCGATGTCCCAGCCGTACACGTCGCGCATCAGCGCCTTGCCCCGCTCTCGGCGGGCGGTGTGGTCGTCGGTCATGGGTGCGTCCTCACGAGGGGTCGGTGTCCGGGAGGTGGGGGACGCCGAGGGCGGGGCCCAGGCGGTCGAGGGCGAGGCGAGCCACGGGAAGGTCCACTTCGAGGTCGTCGCCGAGGCCGAGGGCGAGGCGCAGGTCCTTCTCGCCGAGCTCGCGGGTGTGGACGAAGACGTCGTGCAGGCCGTCGTCCGCGGCGAGCGGCGCCGCCGTGGTCCGCAGTAGCACGGAACCCGGCCCGCCGGTCACCCGGTCCGAGTGGCGCACGACCTCGCCCAGCAGCGCCAGGTCCACGCCGGCGGCCTCGGCGAGCGCCATGGCCTCGCCGGCGGCTGCGAACGCCGCGAACGTGATCAGGTTGCGGGCCAGCTTCGCGCGGGTGCCGGCGCCGACCGGGCCGAGGTGTGCCACCAGCGTGGCCAGGCGGCCGAACGGCTCGCGGATCAGGGCGACCGCCTCGTCGGTGCCGCCGACCATCAGGGCGAGCGTTCCGCCGGCCGCTCCCATGGCGCCGCCGCTCACCGGTGCGTCGACCAGGTGCACGTCGTGCTCGGCGGCGACCGCGGCGAGCCGCGCCGGGGTGTCGGCCTCCACCGTCGAGTGCACGGCGACCACCGTGCCCGGGCGGGCGGTCCGCAGGATGCCCGTGGGCCCGTCGAGGACGTCGGTGACCTGGGCGTCGTCGCGCACCATGATCGAGATCACCGTCGCCCGCTCGGCCACCTCGGCCGGCGTGGCCGCCACCGCGGTGCCGCGCTCGCCGAAGGACCGGGTCGCGGCGGGGTCGGCGTCGCAGACGGTGAGCCCGCCCGGCCAGTCGGTGAGGCGGCGTGCCATCGGCTTGCCGATCTGGCCGAGCCCGATGAAGCCCACCGGCGCCGGGTCGCTCACCGGAACACCTGGCCGCCGTCGACGTTGAAGACCTGCCCGGTCACCCACGAGGCGTCGTCGGACAGGAGGAACAGGCACATGCCCACCATGTCCTGCGGCGTGCCCGGGCGCTTGAGGGCCAGGTCCTTCACCAGGCTCTGCACCATGCCCTCGCCGACCTGGGCGCGGGTGGCGGCGGTGTCGGTCGGGCCGGGCGCGATGGCGTTGATGCGGATGTTGCGCCCGCCGAGCTCGTGGGCGAGCTGCTGGGTGAGCCCGTTCACGCCGACCTTCGCCAACCCGTAGAAGCCGGAGTACAGCCAGGCTGCGGTCGAAGACTGGTTCACGATCGACCCGCCGCCTCGCGCCGTGAGGTGCTCGTAGCAGGCCCTGGTGCAGAGCAGGGCGCCGTCCATGTTCACGCCCATGAAGCGGCGGTAGTAGTCCCAGTCGACGGTCAGGAGCAGGTCGAACTCCATGCCGCCGTAGATCGCGGCGTTGTTGACGAGGTGGTCGATCCCGCCGAAGCGCTCGACGGTCGCCTCGGCCATGGCCCTCGTCGACTCGACCGAGCCGACGTCGACGGGCACGAACGCCGCTCGGCCGCCGCCGGCCTCGTCGATCGACGTCGCGGTCGCCTCGCCCCGGTCGGCGTCGAGGTCGGCCACCACCACGTCGGCGCCCTCGGCGGCCAGCGCCCGGGCGTAGGCCTCGCCGATGCCACCCGCGGCGCCCGTCACGATCGCCACCTTGCCGTCGAACCGTCCCATGTCTCGTCCCTCGTCTCGTCGTGTCGCTGGTCGTGCGTGCTCGCAGCCGCCGCCGCGGTTGGCGCCGCGGGTGGCGGGTGCCCGCGGGTCAGATCGCCTCGGCCACGGCCTTGGCCTCGAGGTACTCCTCGAACCCGAGGACCCCGGACTCCCGGCCGATGCCCGACGCCTTGTAGCCGCCGAACGGCACGTCGCCGCCGTACCAGACGCCCCCGTTGACGCTCATGGTCCCGGTGCGGACCCGGCGGGCCACCGCCCACGCCCGCTCGGCGTCGGCGCCGTGGACGGCGCCGGAGAGGCCGTAGGGGGAGTCGTTGGCGATGCGCACGGCGTCGTCGTCGCCGTCGTGGGGGATGACCACGAGCACCGGGCCGAAGATCTCCTCCCGGGCCACCCGCGCCGAGTTGTCGAGGCCCACCACGAGCGTCGGCTCCACGAAGAAGCCGCGATCCCGGTCGGCGGGGCGCCCGCCGCCGGTGGCGAACGTGCCGCCCTCCTCGACGGCGAGGCGGAGGTAGCCCTCCACCCGCTCCCGCTGGCGGGCCGAGATGAGCGGGCCGCACACGGTGCCGGCGTCGTCGGGGTCGCCGACGCCGAGCATCGCCATGGTGGCCGCGGTCGCCTCGACCGCCTCGGCGAACCGAGGGCGTGGGACGAGGAGGCGCGTCGTGATGGCGCAGCCCTGGCCGGCGTGGGTGCAGGCGGTGAAGGCGGCGAGCCCGGTGGCCGCTGCGAGGTCGGCGTCGTCGAGCACGATGAACGCGGACTTGCCGCCCAGCTCCAGGAACACCTTCTTGAGCGTCTCGGCGGCCCCGGCCATGACGGCCCGTCCCGTCGCCGTGGAGCCGGTGAACGACACCAGGTCCACGCGGGGGTCGGTGGTGAGCTGGGCGCCGAGGGCGTGGTCCGACGAGTTGACGACGTTGAGCACGCCGGGCGGCAGCTCGGTCTCCTCGGCGGCGATGCGGGCCATGGCCGCCGCCGCCCACGGCGTGTCCGGCGCCGGCTTGAGCACGACCGTGCACCCGGCGGCGAGGGCCGGCCCGACCTTGGCCAGGTTGATCTGGTGGGGGAAGTTCCAGGGCGTGATGGCGCCCACGACGCCGGCGGGCTCGCGAAGGAGCCAGCGGTGGCTGGGCACGCCGGCCGGCGTGGCCGCGCCGAGGTCCTGGCGCCACTCGTACGCCTCGGCCAGGTCGGCCACGTGGCCGAGGTCGGCGACGGGGGAGTCGAGCTGGGCGAGCGTGGTGAGGAAGCGGGGCGCGCCGACCTCGGCGATGGTGAGGTCGCGCAGCTCCTCGGCGTGGGCCTGCATGCCGTCGCGCAGTTGGCGCAGGCACCGGGCCCGGAAGGCCGGGTCGGTGGCCCACGACGTGGTGTCGAACGCGTCGCGGGCGGCGCCGATGGCGGCGTCGAGGTCGGCGGCGCTGCCGTCGGCGGCCACGCCCAGGACCTCCTCGGTGGCCGGGTTCAGCGTCTCGAACGTGGCGCCGCCCGCCGCCGGCACCAGCTTGCCGTCGACCAGGTTGCGGTCGAGGCCGTCCATCACGACGGGCCGTCCCACAGGCCCACGGGCGTGTCGGCCAGGCGGTAGTGCCCGGGGAGCTGGCCGGGCCGCATGGACCGCTCCATGCGGGCGGTCATGCCCTCCGAGAGGGTGCCGTCGCCGATCATCTCCAGGAAGACGGCGGCGGCGTTGCCGTAGTCGAACCAGTCCCGCTGCCACGACCACCGGAAGTCGCCGCCGTAGCGGAACCAGCTCCCGCCGATGCCGGCGACCTCGTAGTGCGAGCCGTCCTCCCGGGTGGCGTCGGCGATCTGGCGCCAGAAGCCGACGACGTGGCCCTTGGCCTCGTCGATCACGACCTCCTGGTACGGGTACTCCCAGCCGCCGAGCCCGCCCATCTCCAGGCCCAGGGCGATGTCGCGGATCTCGTCGCGACCCACCGCCATGAAGTTCTCCTTCGGGCCGTAGTTCCAGCCGTAGCTCGCGTCCTCGGTGTACATCTCGGCGAGGGGCGCCCAGTCGCCGGTGGCCTCGACCTCCCGGTTGGTCCGGAGCCAGCGCTCCACCATCTCCTCGAGCTCGGCTCGTGGGTACGCGGCCATGGTCGTTCCTCCGGTGGGTGTCGTGCGGGTCGGGCGGGCGGCGACGGTCAGTCGTCGACGATGGACAGGGCGTGGGTGGGGCAGAAGCGCACCGCGGCCTCGGCGGCGGCGCGGGCGTCGTCGGGAGGGCGCTGGTCGAGCACGGTCAGGTCGCCGCGCTTGGAGACCGAGAACAGCGCCGGCGCCTCGCCCTCGCAGACGGCGTGGCCCTGGCACAGGTCGCGGTCGACGGCGATGCGCCACCCCTCGGCCCGGGTCGCCGGCGCCTCGACCGCCGTCGACGTGGTGGCGGTGGTGCCCCACGAGACCTCGGCCGCGGGCGCGTCCGCGCCGTCGCTGCCTCGTCGGCGGTACGTCGCCAGACAGGGTTGGGCCAGCTGCACGACCATCTTCGAGTGGTCGTTGCGGTACGAGTCGAGCGGCTGGGCGGCGTCGAGCGTCCAGTCCTTCAACAGCACCGAGAAGATGGCCTTGAGCTGCATCATGGCGAACTGGGCGCCGACGCAGCGGTGGCGGCCGGCGCCGAAGGGGATCCAGCTCCACGGGTTGGCGGCGTCGGCACCCGGGTCGGTGAGGTACCGGCCCGGCCGGAACGCGTCGGGGTCGTCGAACGCCTCGGGCAGGCGGTTCGACACCGCCGGGCTGGCTGCCACCATCTTGCCGGCGGCGATGTGGCGGCCCCCGACGTCGAGGTCGACGTTGGCGACGCGCAGCAGCAGGATGAGCGGCGGGTGGAGCCGCAGGGCCTCCTTGATGGCTCCCTCGAGGTGGGGCATGGCCCGCAGGGCCTGGTAGCTGACCTCGGCGCCGTCGGCGTAGAGCTCGTCGAGCTCGGCGACCACCGCCGCCATCTCCTCGGGGTGGCGCAGCAGCTCGATGAGCGTCCACGCCGCGGTGCCCGACGTGGTGTGGTGCCCGGCGAACATCATCGAGATGAACATGCCGGTGACCATGTCGGCGTCGAAGCGGGGGTCGCCCTCGTCGTCGGAGATCGACATGAGCACGTCGAGCAGGTCGCGCTCCTCGGCGGCCGGCGGGCCCTGGGCGGCGCGGCCGTCCATGATCGCCTGGATCAGCTCGACGAGGCCGACGCGCGCCGCGTCGCGCGCCCGGAAGCTTGGGATGTCGGCGTAGGCGTCGACGTAGGCGAGGGCGTCGGTCCCCCGCTCGAGGTCGTGGTAGAGGTGACCGAACCGCTCGTCGAGCTGCAGGCGGAACTTGCGGCCCACCAGGCAGCTCGACGACGTGTAGATCGTGAGCTCGGAGAACCAGTCGAGGAGGTCGATCTCGCCGGTGGTGCCCCAGCGGGCCACCATCTCGTCGACCTCGCGCTGGATGGTGGCGGCGTGGCCGCGCATCATCTTGTCGCGCAGCGCCATGTTGTGGAGCATCTCCCGGCGGCGCTCCGGCGACGCGTCGAACACGACTCCCTCGCCGAAGATCGGGGTCATGAACGGGTACGCCGCCGCCTGGTCGAGGTCGTCGTCGCTGGCCCGGAAGAACACCTCGTTGGCCTCGGCGCCGGTCAGCAGCACGACCTCGCGGTCGGCGAGGCGGAACTGGCCGACGTCGCCGCACTCGGCGCGCACCCGGTGGAGCAGGCCGAGCGGGTCGGCGCGCAGCTCCTCGAGGTGGCCGGTCCCACCGTCGTCGCCCGAGACGACCGGCGGGTCCGGCAGCGCGGTCTGCGGTTCGTCGGTCGTGGTCATCGCGTCTCCTGGGAGGCGGTCCGGTCGGGCAGCACGGGGGCCTCGGGCTGCACCTCGACGAGGCTGAGGTGGGTCCCCTTGGGCGCCGACACCATGGCGACGATGGCGTCGGCCACGTTGCGGGGGAGGAGGGCGCCGTTGTGGCGGAGGTGGCCCCAGCGCTCCCAGTACGGCATGACGTGGAGGATCGTCTCCTCGCTCCAGGTCGTGCCCTGCTCGGTGCTCGACGGGCCCGGGCGCACCATCCCGGCCCGCACGCCGGTGCCCTCCAGCTCCATCTGCATGGCCCGGCACAGCCCCTCCAGCCCGGCCTTGGCGGCCACGTACGCCGCCATGTGGGTGCGCGGGCGCACCACGACGTCGGAGGTCACGAACACGAGGTCGCCGTGGCCCCGGGCCACCAGGTCCCGACCGAGCCGGGCCACGAGCCGCTGGGCGCCGAGCAGGTTGACGTGGACGGACCGGGCGAAGTCGTCCGGGTCGGCGCCGACCGCCGTCATGGGCACGACCTCGCCGGCGTTGCTCACCACCACGTCGACCGGGCCGAGCGCGTCGGCGGCGGCCTCGGCGAAGGCGTCGATCGACGCGGCGTCGGCGAGGTCGAGGGGCAGGGCGATGGCCTCGCCGCCGTCGGCGCGCACCGCGGCGGCCAGCTCGTCGAGCCGCTCGGCGCGTCGGGCGGCGAGCACCACCGGGTGGCCCGCGGCGGCCAGGGCGACGGCGGTGGCGGCGCCGATGCCCGACGACGCGCCGGTGACGACGGCCGGGCGCCGATCGGGGTGCGGGTCGAAGCGGGGCATCAGCGCACGGTCACCGTGGTCGGCAGCGACTCGAACCCGCGCACGTTCACCGAGTGGACGCGCCGGGTGCCGGCCGGGTCGATCTCGAAGTCGGCGACGCGGCGCACCAGCTCCTCGAGCACGATGCGGGCCTCCAGGCGGGCCAGCGAGGCGCCGAGGCAGAAGTGGCGGCCGACGCCGAAGCTGGCGATGCCGACGCTCTCTCGGTCCCGGTCGAGGTCGTAGCGGTCGGGGTCGGCGAAGGCCCGCTCGTCGCGGTTGGCCGAGCCGGCGAGGAGCAGCACGCGGTCGCCCTTCGGGATGGTGCGCCCGTGGAGCTCCACGTCGGTGTGGGTCACCCGCGCCAGCATCTGGCTCGACGTGTCGTAGCGGAGCGTCTCCTCCACCCAGTCGGGGATCCGTCCGGGGTCGCCGAAGGGCTTGGCCCGCTCGTCGGGGTTCCGCCACGCCCAGTACCAGGCGTGGGCGAGCAGCTTCGTGGTCGTCTCGTTCCCCGCCACGACCATGAGGAAGAGGAAGCTGGTGATCTCGTCGTCGGTGAGTCGGTCGCCGTCGACCTCCGCCGCGCACAGCGCCGAGATGAGGTCGTCGCCCGGGCGGGCCCGCCGGTCGGCGATCATCTCGGCGTAGTAGACGACCAGCGCGAACGCGGCCTCGACGCCGGCGGGCGGCACGTCGGTGACGCCCTCCTCGCGGTGGATCAGCAGGTCGGACTGGCGGCGCAGCATGGCCCGGTCGGCCTGCGGCACGCCCAGCATCTCGGAGATGACGTCCATGGGGACGAGCCCGGCCAGGTCGGCCACGAAGTCGAACGACCCCTTCGCCAGCGCGGCGTCGAGGTGCGCGACGGTGAGGGCGCGGATGTCGTCCTCCATGGCCGCGACCCGGCGGGGCGTGAAGCCGCGCGACACGAGGCCGCGCATGCGGGGGTGCTGCGGCGCGTCCATGGCGAGGAAGGACATGGTGCGGTGCGCGTGCGGGCCCGACGCCGCCGGGTCGATGGACACGCCTTCGGCGTTCGAGAAGCGCTCGTGGTC
>DATAGR010000329.1:0-5657 GCA_036263575.1 Aquihabitans sp.
GCTCCACCGAGGACCCATGTTCCGCACCACCCTCCGCTCCCTCTGGTCCCACAAGCGGCGCCTGATCTCCACCTGCGTGGCGGTCGTGCTCGGCGTGGCCTTCATGTCCGGCACGCTCGTGCTCAACAGCACCATCGGCCGCATCTTCGACGACCTCTTCGCCGACCTCGGCGAGGGCATCGACGCCCAGGTCCGGGGCCAGGAGCTCTTCGAGTCCCAGGCCGGCGGCGGCACGCAACGGGCGCTGCTCGACGACGACGTCGTCGCCAAGGTCGAGGGCATCGACGGCGTGGCCGCGGCCGAGGGCTCCATCCAGTCGGTGCAGCTCACGGTGCTCGACGCCAAGGGCGACCCCATGGGCGGCAACGGGCCGCCCACCATCGTCGGCTCGTGGGACACCGACGAGGGGCTCGCCTCGTACCAGGTGGCCGAGGGGCGGGCGCCCACCGCGCCGGGCGAGGTCATCATCGACCGGGCCGGCGTGGACAAGGGCGAGTTCGACATCGGCGACGAGGTCACGATCATCACCGCCGAGGGCCGCGAGCAGCTGCGCCTGGTGGGCATCTCCCGCTTCGGCGAGGCCGACTCGGCCGGCGGCGCCATCTTCGTGGGCACCACCCTGCCCGAGGCGCAGCGCCTCACCGGCGAGCCGGGCATGCTCAACACGGTCAACGCTCGCGCCGAGGAGGGCGTCAGCCCCGAGCAGCTCGTGCGCACGATCCGGGAGTCGTCGGTCGCACCGGACGTCGACGTCGTGACCGGGAAGCAGGCGTCCGAGGAGGCGTCGAGCGACATCAAGGAGGGCTTCTCCTTCTTCACCGTGATCCTGCTGGTGTTCGCCGGCATCGCCCTGTTCGTCGGTGCCTTCATCATCTCGAACACGTTCGGCATCCTCGTGGCCCAGCGCACGCGCGAGCTGGCCCTGCTGCGGGCCATCGGCGCCAGCCGGCGCCAGGTGATGGGATCGGTCCTCCTCGAGGCCGGGCTCATCGGCCTGTTCTCGGCCGTCGTGGGGTTCCTCGTGGGCGTGGCCCTGGCCGTGGGCGCCTTCGAGCTGCTCAAGTCCTTCGGGCTCGAGCTGCCCGGCGCCGACCTCGTGATCGAGCCCATCACCGCCGTGCAGACCATCGTCGTCGGCCTGCTCATCACCGCGGTGGCCGCCGTCCTCCCCGCCATCCGGGCCACCCGCGTGGCGCCCATCGCCGCGCTGCGCGACGTCGCCGTCGACACCTCGGGCAGCTCGAAGCTCCGCGCCGCCTTCGGTGCGCTGCTGTTCGTGGTCGGGGTCATCCTCGTCCTGCCGGCGTTCGGCGAGGACGTCAGCAGCGACAAGCTGCCGTCGATCGGCGGCGGCCTCGGCCTGATCATGGTGTCGGTGCTGGTCGCCGGCCCGGTCCTGGCCCGGCCACTCGCGCGCGGCATCGGCGCCGGGCTGCCGATCATCAAGGGCGTCACCGGTCGCATCGCCCGGGAGAACGCGATGCGCAGCCCGCGGCGCACGGCCTCGACCGCGTCGGCGCTGATCATCGGCGTGGCCCTGGTCGCCTTCATCAGCGTGTTCGCCACGTCGGCCCAGGCCTCGATCAACAGCGCGATCGGCACCGGCTTCGAGGGCGACTACATCATCCAGCCCGCCAACCAGTTCAGCTTCACCGGCGCGCCGCCCAGCGTGGCCGAGGAGCTGCGCGACGTCGAGGGCGTGCGCGGGGTCACCGCCATCACCTTCACCGAGGGCCAGATCGCGCTGCCCAACGGCGAGAAGCCCGGGTCCTTCATCGGCGGCATCGACCCCGAGACCGTCGGCGGCATCTTCCAGTTCGAGATGGCCGAGGGCTCGATCTCCGACCTCCAGCCCGGCGGCATGCTGATCGACAAGGTGATCGCCAAGGAGCGAGACCTCGCCGTCGGCGACGAGCTGTCGGTGCTGTCGGGCAGCGGCCGCACGGCGGAGTTCACGGTGGCGGGGATCAGCGACGACCCCGCCCTCCTCGGCCAGTGGACCATCGATCGGCGCGACACCGAGAAGCTCACACCGAACCCGACCGACTTCCTGCTGGGCATCACGCTCGACGAGGGCGTCTCCCCCGAGTCCGTGCGAGGGGAGCTGCGCGACGTCGTGGAGCCGTACCCGAACATGAAGCTGCAGGACCGCGACCAGTACACGAGCAGCATCGTCGGCTCGATCACCGCCCTGCTGAACGTGATCTACGCCCTCCTGGCGGTGTCGATCATCATCGCCCTGATCGGCATCGCCAACACGCTGTCGCTGTCGATCCACGAGCGCACCCGGGAGCTCGGCCTGCTGCGGGCCATGGGCATGACCCGCGGCCAGCTCCGCTCGTCGGTGCGCTGGGAGGCGGTGATCGTCGCCCTCATGGGCACCGCCATCGGGATCATCCTCGGCCTCGGCCTCAGCTACATCATGGTCCGGGCCCTCGAGAGCCAGGGCGTCAACGAGTTCGACGTCAACGTCTCCGGGATGATCGTGGTGGTGCTCTTCGGCGCCGGCCTCGGCGTGCTCGCCTCGGTGCGCCCGGCCCGGCGGGCGGCGAAGCTCAACGTGCTGCAGGCCATCGGCACCGAGTAGCCGGCCGCCCGCTGGCGGCGGTCAGCCGTCGCCCAGGGAGTAGAACTTGCCGCCCCGGGCGCCGACGAAGATCTGGCCGTCGAAGACCGTCGGTGTCGACTCGACGCACCCCTCGAGCTGCACCTCCCACAAGGAGGGCGGCTCGGTGCGGGGGTCGGCCATGTCGAAGCCGTGGAGGACGCCGTTGCAGTCGCCCTGGACCCAGACGTCGTCGACGATGACCGGTGAGGACCACGTCGGCCCCGGCAGGTCCTTCTCCCAGAGGACGTCGCCCGTCTCACGGTCGACGCCGACGATGCGCCCGCTGTCGGTCGGGGCCACCACGACGCCCTTCCACAACGCCGGCGTGGCCCACATGCCCCCGGCATCGGCGACGGACCAGACGAGCGGGTCGTCGGGCTTGGTGGGGTCGAGCTTCACGAGCTGGCCGACCTCGGCGTTGCGGGCGCTGCTCGAGTCCCGCTCGACCTCCTGGGCGACGTACAGCATCCCCTCCTCGTCGATGACGATCGACGCGTCGGTGTCGTCGCCGGTCCAGTAGCGGAACGTGCGGGTGGGGGCCTCGCCCTCCTTCAGCCCCGCGATGTCCCACCCCTGCACGAGCCCACCCGAGTTCGAGAAGTAGAGGGTGTTGCCGGAGATGGCGACCGAGTTCTCGATCGACACGTCGTTCACCCGGGACCCGGAGCCCGAGAGGTCGTCCAACAGCTCGTCGTCCCAGCCGGGTGCGTTGAACACGAGCTGCGGGTCGACGGTGACCTTGCCGTCGTCGCCCATCGCCCGGTTCAGCTTCACGATGTGGATCTGGCCGTTCTCGCCGCCCTCGAAGAGGTGGTCGTCGACGATCAACGGCGAGCCGTCCCAGTCGTCGTTCCACTTGGTGGGCGAGACGGCCTCGGCGTCGAGGCTCCACAGGCTCTCCGGCCCGCCGTCGCGGTCGGTGGCGATGACGTGGAAGTCGGCCCGGCTGCCGGAGTACAGCAGTGGGAAGCCGTCGGGGTCACGGGTCACCGAGCCCTTGACGATGTCGCCGATGTCGAAGTCGTCGATCACCGACTCGCCGGTGGCGGCGTCGAAGAAGTGGATCTTCTTGTCGTAGGCGCCGAGGGCGACCCAGGTCCGGTCGCCCTCCTTCCAGGCCGACGGCTGGCCCGTCCACCCGCTGCCGCACCACGTCTTGTTCTCGCCGCCCACCGGCGAGTTGCCGCACATGCCGCCGCTCTCGGGGTACTGCCACTGCACCTCGGGCGCCTTCGGCACCGGCCCGAGGCCGTAGTAGCTGCGGGTGGGGTTGCCGCGGAAGGTCAGCTGGCCGACCACCTCGGTGCTCCACGGCTTGCCCGACGACGCCGGGTCGACCCAACCGTCGAAGCCCTCCGGCGCCTCGGGGGCGAGGCCCTCGGTGGTGGGCGTGGCCTCGACGTCGCCGCCCCCGCCGTCGCCGCCGTCCTCACCGCCGTTGGCGTCCTGCGCCTCCTCGGTTCCGCCGCCGGTGGCCGTCGTGGTGCCGTCGTCGTCGGCGACCCTGGTGCAGAACCCCACGAACAGGACGAGCACCGCCAGGACGCCGCCGCCGACGATCACCCGGTTGCGCCGGACCTCGACCTCGCGCGCCGTGCGGGGCCGAGGCGTGTCGCGGTTGCGTTCGACCAGGCCCTGGACGGTGCTGGCCGGGCGGGCGCCGGCCGGCGCTCGGCCCGAGCCCGAGGGGCGCGCCGGGCGCCCCTGCACCGTGGGCCTCCCGGCCGAGCCGACGGGTCGGGGCGGGGCGGCACCGGACCCGGCGGGGGCGGTGCGGCGAGCGGGCGCCGGCCGAGCGGGGCGGGCCTCGGGCGCCGGGCGTCCGGCGGGGCGGGGCGGACGGCGGGGGCCCGACCGCTCGCTGGGACCGGCGCCGGGGCGCGGTGGTCGGCGGGGACCGGAGGCGGGGCGGGCGTCGGCGGGGCGGGGCGGCCGGCGGGGGCCACGGGGTGCGTCGGGGGTGGGCATGCGAAGCGGTTCCTCTCACCGCCCACCGGGCGCACGGGCGACGGCGGGTCGGACCGCCCAAGCGTACGGACCGAGGTCCCCGCCACCGGTGCACCCTCGCCCGGCGGACACGCCGAGCACCGGGGCGGCGGCGGCCGGTAGGTTCGCCCCGTGCCTGACCTGATGAACCGTCAGATCCTGCTGACCCGCCGCCCGCAGGGCCTGCTCGAGCCGGGCGACACCGAGGTGGTGACCCGGCCCGCGCCTGAGCTCGCCGACGGCGAGGCCCTGGTGCGCAACACGTACCTCGGCATCGACGCCGCCGTCCGCACGTGGTTGAACGACCAGCCCGGCTACCTGCCGCCGGTCGGCATCGGGGAGGTGATCCGGGCTGCGGGGGTGGGCGAGGTGATCGCGACCCGATGCGACGCCTACGCGGTGGGTGACGTCGTCACGACCCTCTCGGGGTTCCAGGAGCTGGTGGTCGTGCGCGACGACCTCTTCACCACCGTCATCCCCGGCGTGGTGGACCAGCTGGCGATGCTGTCGGTGTACGGATCGACCGGCGCCACCGCCTACTTCGGCATGACCGACATCGGTCGGCCACAGCCCGGCGAGACCGCCGTCGTGTCGGCGGCCGCCGGGGCCACCGGGTCGCTGGCCGGGCAGATCGCCAAGCTGAAGGGCGCTCGGGTCGTCGGCATCGCCGGGGGTCCCGAGAAGTGCCGCGTGGTGGTGGAGGAGTTCGGCTTCGACGCGTGCATCGACCACCACGCCGGGGACCTCCCGGCCCAGCTGAAGGAGCACTGCCCCAAGCGGGTGGACGTGTACTTCGACAACGTCGGCGGCCCGATCCTCGATGCGGTGCTGGGCCGGCTGGCGCCCAAGGCCCGCGTCGCCCTCTGCGGGGTCATCTCCAGCTACCTCACCGGCGAGCACCCCGGCCCGGCCAACTACGTCAACCTCCTGGCCAAGAGCGCGCTGATGCAGGGCTTCAACACCCTCGATCAATGGGGCCGCTTCGAGGAGGCGTTCACCGCGCTGCGGGGCTGGGAGGCCGAGGGGAAGCTCGTCCACCGCGAGCACGTCTTCGAGGGGGTCG
>DATAGR010000330.1:0-4390 GCA_036263575.1 Aquihabitans sp.
GACCCCACCGCGTCAACCGAGCGTTACCGTGCATTTCGAGCCTCCTGGGCTTCGTGGGTGCCTTCGACAGCTCCACACTCGCCCAGGGGGCTCACCTCTTGCCGAGACTCACGTCAACAACGTCCCAGGGCACAACAGCTACGCCGACCACCACGGCGCCATCAGCTACCTGGTGTGCGACGAGGCCCAGTTCTACGAGCCCGAGCAGGTCGACCAGCTCGCCCGCGTGGTCGACGAGCTCGGCGCCGACGTCCACGCCCTCGGCCTGCTGACCGATTTCCGCGGTCGGCTGTTCCCGGGCACGGCCCGCCTGCTCGAGGTGGCCGACGAGCGCTGCGAGCTCCAGGTGGAGGCCCGCTGCTGGTGCGGCGCTCGCGCCACCCACAACGCCCGCCTGCTCGACGGCACCCAGGTGTACGACGGCGACGTCGTGGTGGTGGGCGATGTCGCATCGGACGCCGAGGTCTCCTACGAGCTGCTGTGCCGCCGCCACTGGCTCGCCGGCGAGACGGGCCGCCTCGACCCGGCCGGCGTCGCCGCCCTCGCCGGGCGCTGAACCACTCGCCGGGCCGGCAGCGGGCGTCGCTAGGCTCGGCGGGCCGTGTTCGCCAGTGTGCTCGTCGTCGACCTCCACCTCCCGCTGACCGACTCGCTCAAGGCGAAGCGGGCCGTCATCACGCCGATCCTGGAGGGCGCCCGCCGCCGCCACCGGGTGGCGGTGTCCGAGGTCGCCCACCAGGACGTGTGGCGGCGCAGCGAGCTGGCGTTCGCCACCGTCGCGTCGAGCGAGACGCAGGCCCGCGAGGTGCTCGACGCCGTCGAGCGGTTCGTGTGGTCGTTCCCCGAGGCGGACGTGGTGGCGGCGTGGCGGCGATGGGTCGACGACGAGGAGGACGGAACGTGAAGAAGCGCACGACGGCGCGCGACTATCCGCGCACGGCACGGCTGAACACGCTGGTGCAGGAGATCCTCGCCGAGGAGCTGGAGCGGATCGACGACGAGCGCCTGGAGCTGGTGACCCTCACCTCGGTGGTGGTGGACGGCGACCTGGCCCGTGCGGTCGTGTACTACGACCACTCCCGGGGCGAGGACGCCGACGAGGAGATCGCCACCGCGTTCGGTGAGGCCCGCAAGCGCCTCCAGGGCGCGGTCGCCCGCCAGACCACCCTCAAGCGCACCCCGGAGCTGCGCTTCGAGGCCGACCTGGTGCTGCGCGACGCCCTGCGCATCGAGGAGGTCCTGCGGGGCCTCAGCGGCGAACCGCCGGTCCCGCCGGTCGAGTCCGTCGACCCCGACGCCGAGGTCCCGTGACGACGTCGCCGCCGGGGCGGGCCCGCTGATGGCTCGCCGGCCCCACACCGGCCCCGACGGCCTCGTCGTGGTCGACAAGCCGGCCGGCTGGACCAGCCACGACGTCGTGGCCAAGAGCCGCGGTCTGCTCGGCACCCGCAAGGTCGGTCACGCCGGCACCCTCGACCCGGACGCCACCGGCGTGCTCCTGCTCGGCGTGGGGCGGGCGACCAAGCTCCTTCGCTTCCTGTCCCCGCTCGGCAAGTCGTACGTCGGTGAGGTCGTGCTCGGCACCGAGACCTCCACCCTCGACGCCGCCGGCGAGGTCACCGCCACCCACGAGATGGGATCGATCACGCTCGACGACGTCCGAGCCGCCGCCGCCGGCTTCGTCGGCGAGATCGAGCAGGTGCCGCCCATGGTCTCGGCGGTGAAGGTCGGCGGCCGGCGGCTCCACGAGCTGGCCCGGCAGGGGATCGAGGTGGAGCGCGACGCTCGCCCGGTGACGATCCACGCCCTGGAGGTGGCGCCCGGGTCGGCCGGCGAGGCCGAGGTGTTCACGCTGGCGGTCACGTGCTCGTCGGGCACGTACGTCCGCACCCTCGCCGCCGACCTCGGTACGGCCCTCGGGGGCGGCGCCCACCTGCGGAACCTGCGCCGCACGGCGGTCGGCCCGTTCACCCTGGACGACGCGGTCCCGCTCGAGGGCGTGGACCCGGAGCGGGTGCGGCCGATGCTCGACGCCGTACGGCACCTTCACGCGGTCGCCGTCGACGACGCCCGGGCCGCCGACGTCCGCGTCGGCAAGGTGCTCGAGCGCGCCGACCTCGGCGTCGAGGGCGACGGGCCGTGGGCCGTGATCGCGCCGGACGGCGCGCTCCTCGCGGTCTACGAACCGTTCCGCGACACGACCACCAAGCCGTCGCTCGTCATCGCCCCCTGAGGCAGCCGTCGGCGGACGGGCTACTCCTCGATGAGGGCGACGATCTGGTGCCAGCCGGAGGCGCCGTTCGGGAACGGCTTGGCCCGCTCCTCGGTCTGCACCTCGCCCTCGCCGTCGGTCGCGCGGGCGGTGATGGTGTGGCGGCCGGGGGTGGCGTCCCACTCGTAGACCCACTGGCGCCACGTCACCTTGCCGTCCTCGGCGGCCAGCTTCGCCGGCGTCCACTCGCCGTCGTCGATCTTGACCTCGACCTTGGAGATGCCCCGGGTCTGGGCCCACGCCACGCCGCCCACCGGGACCTTGCCGGCGGGCGCCTTGCCGAGGCCCTTCGGCGTGTCGATCCGCGCCATCGTCTTGATCGGGCCCTCCGCCGCCCAGTCGCGCTCGACCCAGTACTGGTCGAACTTGTCGAAGGTGGTGAGCTCGATCTCGGTGAGCCACTTGGTGGCCGAGACGTAGCCGTACAGGCCAGGGACGATCAGTCGGGCGGGGAAGCCGTGGGCGAGCGGGAGGGCCTCGCCGTTCATGCCGACCACGAGGAGGGGGCGGCGGCCGTCGCGCAGGTTCTCCACCGGCCACCCGGTGGTGAAGCCGTCGAACGCCCGGCCGACGATCTGGTCGGCGCCCTTCTTGATGCCGGCCTTGTCGAGCAGGTCCTCGAGCGGCGTGCCGAGCCAGAGGGCGTTGCCCACCAGCGTGCCGCCGATCTCGTTGGAGACGCACGTCATGGTGATGCGCTCCTCGACCATCGGCAGGGCGAGCACGTCCTCGTAGGTGAGCTCGAGCTCCTCGTCCACCATGCCGGTGATCTTCAGGGTCCAGTCCTCGGTGGAGATCTGGGGGACGGTCAGGTTCGTGTCGATCCGGTAGAAGTCGGCGTTGGGCGTGATGTAGCGGCTGATGCCCTCGACGCCGAGGTCGGTTCCCGTGGGGACGGCCTCCGCCGGGGTCTGCGCCTTGGGGAGGACGACGGCGAGGCGGGAGGCGGCGGCGCTGAAGCGGCCCTGCAGCCAGCGGCCGGTGGACGCGGCGGCGGCGCCGACCACGACCACGCCGGCGGTGGCCTTGAGGAACGAGCGGCGGGCCAGCGGACCGGTCGCAGGCCCGCCCTCCGTGCCGGCGGCCCGGGCGACGGGGGCGGCGAGCGCGGGGCGGGCCGCGCCCCGGATGGTGGCGAGCAGCGCGGCCAGGGCGACGATGCCGAGCACGGCACCGAGGACGCTGGGCAGCCCGGCCCACCACGGTGCACCGACCTCCTGGCCGGCAGCCCAGACGCCCACCGCGCCGAACGCGGCGATCCCGACCACGCCGATGACGAACCGGCGGGCGGCGAGGAAGCCGAGCAGGAGGCCGAAGACGGCGGCGATGGAGTAGATGCCGATCAGCAGCGCCTTCTTGTCGTTCTGGCCGAACGTCTCGATGGCGAAGTCCTTCACCTGGCGGGGCACCGCGTCGACGACGCGGTTGCCGACGGAGATCACCGGCGACGTGAGCCGGTCGCTCAGGCCGGCGATGAGCTCGCCGATCGCCAGGGCGATGGCCGCGGCGACCAACCCGGCGATCGCCGAGCGCCACCAGCTCGGTCGGCGCCCCTCGTCGGTGGAGGAGGCCGGGCGCACGGGCGCCGGCGCAGCGAGGGGAGTGGGTGCGCTCATGAGAGGTGTTCGCACCCGTCGGCGTCGACGGATGGGTGAGCAGGGCGCGTCGACCGATGTGCGGAGGGCGCCCGGCCGACGCGCGTGGTGCGAACGCCCTGGTCAGAGCGGCGTTCGACGGATTTGTTCATCCGGCGTCGCAGGTCGCTGCGTAGACCCCCCGACAAGCCGCCCCCCACCTGGGCGATCCACCAAGAAGGGAACACCCACCATGAAGACCTCGAACCGGCGCAAGTTCGCCGCCGTCGTCCTGCCGCTCGCCCTCATGCTCGCCGCCTGCGGCGACGATGAGGAGTCCGGCTCCGGCGACACCCCCACCACGGCTGCGGCCGAAGAGGGCGGCGCCACCGAAGAGACCACCGAGGAGATGACCGAGGAGACCACCGAGGGCATGACCGAGGAGACCACCGAGGGCGGCGAGATGGCGTCCGGCCCCGAGGGCGAGGCCTGTGCGGCCGTGCCCACCGAGGGCGAGGGCAGCGTCGACGGCATGGCCGACGAC
>DATAGR010000331.1:0-7898 GCA_036263575.1 Aquihabitans sp.
CGACGGGGCGCGGTCCCGCTCGACCGCCTCGTCGGGCGCGGTGGGCCGGTGGGTCGAGCCGGGGATGGGGCCGACGGCGGGGTCGGCCCACAACCGGTCGGCGAGCAGCTGCAGCTCCCGCCGGGGGTCGCCCAGCAGCAGGCGGGTGGCCTTGGCCCGCCGGAAGTGGAGCTGGATGTCGTACTCCTCCATGAACCCGTAGCCGCCGTGCACGTGGAGGCCCCAGGACGCGGCCCGCTGGGCGGTGTCGCCCGCGAACCACAGCGCCATGGCGGGGAACGACGCGGCGACGGGATCGCCGACGTCGAGCGCCCACACCGCCTTGTTGGCCAGGAGGTCGGCGCCGTCGAGGTCGGTCGCGAGGTCGGCGAAGCGGTGCTGCACGGCCTGGAACGACCCGACCGGCACGTCGAACTGCTTGCGGTCCTTGGCGTACTGGACGCCGATGGCCTGGGCCTCCCGGCCGAGGCCGACGAGCCAACGGCCGGTGAGGGCCCGCCACTCGTCGACGGCGGCGGCGTGGGCGCCCACGGCGTCGGCGCCGGACCGCAGCACGGTCGTGGTGCCGGCGCGGAGGTCGACGTCGGCGAGGGGCGCCGAGCCCAGGTTGGCCGGCGAGGTGGGGAGGTCGTCCTGGGCGACGAGCACGAGGTCGTCTCCGTCGAGGGCCACGACGGCGGCGGCCACGGCGGCCCCGGGTACCAGGCGGGCGATGCCGTCGACGGCGGGGTGGAGGGCGAGCGTGACCGGCGGGCCGCCCTCGGCGAGGGTGGCGAGCACGTCGGCGGCGGGCTCCCCGCAGCCGGCCAGCAGGCGGGCGGCCACCATCGCCTCCACCACCGGTGCCGGCGCCAAGTGCGCACCGCAGGCCTCGGCCACGACGGCCAGGTCTCGCAGCGACGCCCCGGAGCCCCCGGCCGCCTCGGGGACGCCGAGGGCGGGCACGCCCATGTCGGCGAGGCCGGCCCACACCGCTCCGTCCCACCCGAGCGGCTCGGCGGCCCGCACCGCCTCGGGCGACGACGCCTTGTCGAGGAAGCGGGCCACGGCGTCGCGGAGGGCGTCCTGTTCCGGGGTCAGCTGCAGGTGCATGGGGTCCTCGCTCGCTGCGTCGTCGGTGGGCTCGATGTTAGAACGGGTTCTAGTTCTCGACGTCATCGACGCCGTCGGGCTGGCTACCGTGCCGGCATGGCCGACGAGCGTCCGGAGCCCGACCCGAAGCAGGTGATCAGCGGGGCGTTCTCCGCGGCGTCCTCGAGCTACGACGAGGTCGTCGACTTCTTCGGTCCCTTCGGTCGGGCGCTGGCCACGGCCGCCGACCTGCAGACCGGCGAGCGGGTGCTCGACGTGGCGTGCGGCCGGGGCGCATCGCTCTACCCCGCCCTGGCGGCGGTGGGCGATGCGGGCTCGGTGTGCGGGATCGACCTGTCGTCGGGCATGGTCGAGCGCCTCGTCACCGACCTGCGGGCGCGCGGCGCCTCCAACGCCGAGGTGCGCGTCGGCGACGCCGAGGCGCTCGAGCTCCCCGATGGCGCCTTCGACGCCGCGCTGGCCGGCTTCGTCGTGTTCTTCGCCCCCGACCCGCCGGCGATGCTCTCGGAGCTGCACCGGGTCGTCCGCCCCGGCGGGCGCGTCGCGCTCTCCATCTTCGACGGGCCCCCGGGGTTCCCGTTCATGGCCGAGGTCACCGAGGAGTTGGTCGGCCCGCCCTCGCACCGCCCGAGCGACGAGTACAACAAGGCGTCGGTCCTGGAGCCGGCGCTCGTCCGGGCCGGCTTCGAGCAGCCGACGGGGCGCGACGTCGTCGAGCGGTTCCGCTTCGCCGACGCCGACCAGGTCGAGCGGTGGCTGCGCAGCCACGCCGGCCGCATCCTCCTGGACTCGCTCGACGACCTCCAGCTCGAGCGCTTCCGCGGCCTGCTCGCCGAGCGCCTGGAGGCGCACCGGGTGGACGGCGGGTTCGAGCTCGTGCAGCGGGCGCGCGTGGTGGTCGCCCGCCGGCCCGACTGACCCGGCCCGGGCGGTCCGGGTCGCCCGGCAGACTGTCCGCCATGACCGTCATCGAGGACCGCCCCGCCGACGTCCCCGAGGCGCTGCCCCGCTGGGACGTCTCGGGCTTCTTCCCGTCGATCGGCTCGCGGGAGCTGACCGCCGCCCAGGAGCGCCTGGCCGCCGAGATCGGGCGCCTGCGCACCCGCTTCGACGAGCTCGGCATCCGTGGCGGCGAGCCGGGACCGGTGACCGACGCCGAGGTGGCGGCCGTCGAGGAGGTGCTCCCGGCCGTCAACCGCCTGCTCGCCGACCTCCGGCTGGTGGGCTCGTACCTCTACGCCCACACGACCACCGACGCTCGCGACGACGACGCGGCGGCGGCCCAGAGCCGGCACCAGGCCGCGGCCGCGCCGTTCGCGACGCTCGACGGCCGGCTCGACGCCTGGCTGGCCCGGTGGGACCTCGCCGAGCTGACCGCCCGCAGCGGGGTGGCGGCGGACCACGCCTACGCCCTCGAGCGAGGGGCGACGGCGGCGCGCCGCCAGATGAGCGGGCCGAGGAGGACCTCGCCTCGGAGCTGGCCCTCACCGGCGGCCGGGCCTGGGCCAAGCTCCACGCCGATCTGACGGCCCGCCTGACCGCCACCGTCCGGGCCCCCGGCCCCGACGGTGCTCCGGGTGCGCCCGAGGAGCTCCCGATGAGCGTGGTGCGGGGCCTGGCCACCGACCCCGACGCCGATCGCCGCCGAGCCGCGTTCGAGGCCGAGCTGGAGGCGTGGGACGGCGTCGCCGTGCCGCTGGCGTCGGCGCTCAACGCGTTCAAGGGCGAGGCCAACGTGCTGAACCGCCGGCGCGGGTGGACCGACTCGCTCGATCCCGCCCTGGAGTCCAACGGCGTCGACCGCGACACGCTCGCCGCCGTGCAGGCGGCCGTCGTCGCGTCGTTGCCCGACTGGCAGCGCTACCTCCGGGCCAAGGCCCGGATCCTCGGCCACGACGGCGGGCTGCCGTGGTGGGACCTCCTCGCGCCGGTCGGCACGCCCCGGCGCTTCGGCTGGGCCGAGGCCACCGGCGCCGTGCGCGACGCGTTCGCCACGTACTCGCCCCGCCTGGCCGGGCTGGTCGACACCGCCGTGGCCGAGGCCTGGATCGACGCCGAGCCCCGCGCCGGCAAGGTCGGCGGTGCCTTCTGCATGGGCGTCACCGGCGGCGTCAGCCGGGTGCTGCTCAACTTCGACGGCAGCTTCGACTCGGTGCAGACGCTGGCCCACGAGCTCGGGCACGCGTACCACAACGTCAACCTGGGCGACCGCACGCCGATGCAGCGCAGCACCCCGATGGCCCTGGCCGAGACGGCCAGCATCTTCTGCGAGACGGTGATGGTCCAGGCCGGGCTGGTCGCGGTCGGCGACGACGCCGGTGCCCGCCTGGCGCTGCTCGACGGCGACCTGGCCGGTGCCTGCCAGGTGGTGGTCGACATCCACTCCCGGTTCCTCTTCGAGCGGGCCCTGAGCGCCGAGCGCGAGCACGGCGTGCTCTCGGTCGACCGGCTGCGGACCATGATGCTCGACGCCCAGGCCGAGGCCTACGGCGACGGCGTGGACCCCGCGCACCGCCACCGCGACATGTGGGCGGTCAAGGGCCACTACTTCACCGCCTACTACAACTGGCCGTACACCTTCGGGCTGCTGTTCGGCATCGGCCTCTACGCCGAGTTCCAGCGCGACCCGGAGCGGTTCCGTGCCGGCTACGACGACCTGCTCTCGGCAACCGGGCTGGGCGACGCGGCCACCCTCGCCGCCCGCTTCGGCATCGACGTGCGGGACGAGGCGTTCTGGACCGCGAGCCTCGACGTGCTGCGCGGCCGCATCGAGGAGTTCGTCGCCGCCTCGGCGTGACCGGCGGCGATCAGGCGTCCGGCGCGGGCCAGGGGTTCGGCGTGCACTCGCCGATCGAGTAGGTCTGCTGCATCATCGTGGTCGCCCGCTGGCCCGGTCCGGCGCAGGCCTCGTGCTCGTGGCCGAGCAGGTGGCCGACCTCGTGGGTGACGACGTAGCTGCGGTAGTCGTGCAGTCCGAGGCCCGAGGGCGCGGCGCCCTCGAGCCACCGGGTCAGGTTGATGACAGCGGCGCCCGCCGTGCCGCAGGAGACCTCGCCCGCGGTGTCGAGCGGGAAGCACAGCGCGTCGGTCGTGCGGGGCGTCGCCAGGCGGACGGCGATCTCGGCCGACGCGTCGGCCACCCGCTGGAGCCGGACGCCGTCGGCCGTCGTCCACCCGCGCCGATCGGCCAGGATCCGGTCGACGTGGGCGGCGAACGCCGCCACGTCGACCCCCGTGCCCTCCTCGACCTCGACCCGGTAGCGGTAGGTGCCGCCTGCGCCCGAGCCGACCGGGGCGCTCGACCCGGGGGCGACCACGAAGCGCCCGGTCGGCGTGGTCGTGGTCGTCGCCGCTGCGGTGGTGGGCGCGGACGTGGAGACGGCCTCGTCGGACCGGCCGAGGGCGCCGCCCGCCTCGCCCACCGCTCGCCCGTCGATGGACCTCTCCGGGCTCCCTGCCGACCGCACGGCGAGGGCGACGACCAGCAGCAGCGCCAGGGCCCCGAGCGCCACGACGGCGCGCCGCCGCCGGTAGGTCGCGGGCGGCGGGGGAGGGGGCACCGCGGCGATGCTGGCACGCCCGTGCGCGCCGGCGCACGGCGGTCAGCCGGTGGTCGGAGCCAGGTCCACGGTCGAGCGACGGCCCGGTGCGGCCGGTGCCCGGCCAATAGCGGCGGCGGCACGCGCGGCACCCAGTAGGCCGGCCTCGAGCCCGAAGGCGCCGGTCGCGTCGCCGAGGACCTCGACCCTCGCACCGGAGGCGCGGAGCCCCTCGGCCAGGTCCGTGCGGGGCCGGCGGTCGGTGGCCCACAGGACGGTGTCGGCCTCGAGCTCGCGGCCGTCGTGCAGCTCGACGCGCCTCGCCCCGACGTGGACCACCGTGGTGTCGAGGTGGATGGCGACGCCCGACTCGCCGAGGTCGTGCACCAGGCGGAACCGTCCGGGGAGGCCCAGCTCGGGTGCGAGGACCGCCGTCGGCGAGGCGACCGCGACGTCGCAACCCCGACGTCGAGCGGCGGCCGCCAGCGACACCGCCACCTTGCCGGAACCGACGACGACCACCCGGCCCGCGAGCTGGTCGAGCGCCTCCTCGGGGCCGCGAGCGAGGTCGTCGGGCGTGAGGACGTCGTCGGCGCAGCCCCGGCCCAGGTGGTCCGGGCGGGCCCAGGAGGCGCCGGTCGCCACGAGCACGCGGTCCGGGCCCAGCTCGGCCACCGAGCCGACGGTCGCGGCCCGACCGAGGGCCACGTCGACCCCCGCCTGCCTCGCCTCGGCCTCGAGCCACGCCACCAGGGGGACCATCGACGGGTCGGCGGCGCCGGCGAGGCCGAGCGTGCCGCCCAGGCGGTCGCCTGCCTCCCAGAGGGTCACCCGGTGGCCGGCGCTCCCGAGGCGGTGGGCGACCTCGAGGCCGACCGGCCCGCCGCCGACCACCAGCACGTGCTCGGCCCGGGCGACCGGACCGGCCAGGAGCTCGCCCTCGCGCGTGGTGTCGGGGCTCACCGCGCACGCCAGGGGGCGGTGCAGGAAGATGTTGCCGATGCAGCGGTACTGGTAGCTGCACGGCCGGGCCGCCGCCGGGGCGCCGGCCACCACGGCGGCGGGGAGCTGCGGGTCGGCGAGCAGCTTGCGCCCGAAGGCGACGAAGTCGGCGTCGCCGCGTGCGAGCACGGCCTCGGCGTCGTCGGGTTCGAGGCGGCCGAACGTGATGACCGGCACCGTGACCGCAGCCCGCACGGCCGCGGCGTCGGCCACGCGCGCCCCCGGCTCGTGCGGGGTGTGGGCATCGGTGATGCCGGTGGCCCGCCCCGGGTCGGCGTAGGCGGTGACGTGGATCGCCTGGGCGCCGGCCGCCTCGGCGAGGCGGGCGACCTCGATGGCCTGGTCGATGTCCTCGCCGCCCGCCTTGCCCACCTCCCGCCCGTTCAGGCGGCACCAGACGGCGAGGTCGTCGCCGACTCGCGCCCGCACGGCGGCGAGGACGACGGTGAGCAGGCGAGCCCGGCGAGCCACGGTGCCGCCCCACTCGTCGTCTCGGGTGTTGGTGGCGGGGGAGAGGAAGGCGTCGATGACGTAGCCGTGCCCCGCATGGACCTCCACCCCGTCGAAGCCGGCCCGGCGGGCGAGGTCGGCGGCGTCGGCGTACCGCTCGACGAGGGCCAGGAGGTCGTCGGGCTCGGCCACCCGGTAACCGATCGCGGAGCCGGGCCGCACGAACGGCTCGGTCATGGCGGTGAGCTCCTCCGGCGTGACCATGCCCGAGAGGGCGTCCATGCGCAGCCGCGGCGGGACCGACGGCACCAGCATCGGCACGCCGCGCGCGATGTCGAGCACCGCGTTGGGCCCGTTGTGCACGAGCTGGGCGGCGATGGCGGCGCCGTGGCGATGGGCCCGGTCGGTCAGGGCCCGAAGGCCCGGGAGGAAGCGCTCGTCGGAGCAGCCGGTCTGCTCGGCGGCGGTCGAGCCGTCGGGGTGGGCGATGGCGACCGACCCGACGAGGAGGAGGGCGGCGCCCCCGGCGGCGCGCGCCTCGTAGTAGTCGAGCTGCCGCTCGCTGACCGTGCCGTCGGGCCCGGCCAGGTTGTCGCCCATCGGGCACAGGAGCATGCGGTTGCGGAGCGCCAGCGGCCCGATGGCCCCCGGTGCCGTCAGGTGTCGGTAGCCCCCCAGACCGTCCACGGCCGCACCGTAGCCACGCACGGGCCGGCGGGCGCTGCCGATCAGCTCGGCCGGTCGCCCTCGGGGTCGGTGAGGTCGTCGAGCGGCTGCCGGTGCCGGAGCGTCACGCTGAGGCGCGGGCCCACCGGGCGGCTCGTCTTCGGGACCGAGTGCTGCCAGGTGCGCTGGCAGGTGCCGCCCATCACGAGCAGGTCGCCGGGCGCCGGGTCGAGTCGAACGGAGGTGCCGCCGCCCTTCGGGCGGAGCAGGAAGCGCCGGGCGCTGCCCAGGGTCAGGACGGCCACCAGCGCCCGGTCCTGCTCGCGGTACACCCGGTCGCCGTGCCACGCCACGCTGTCGCGGCCGTCGCGGTAGAGGTTGGCGCCGAGCGAGTCGAACTCGATGCCGTAGCGGGCGCCGAGGGCCTCGGCCAGTGGGGCGAGGTCGGCCGGCCAGGTCGACCGCTCGCCGTCGCCCCACCACGCCGACAGCCGCGGCTGCGGGACGACCCGGTCGTACATCGGCACCTCGTGGGCGCGCCACGGCACGGCGTCGACCAAGGCCTCGAAGAGCGTGTCGGCGCCGTCGAGCCACCCGGGCACGTGGTCGACCCAGGCCCCGGCACCGAGCGCCACCCGTCGGGCGCCCTCGAACGTGGGGTCGCACCGTGGCGCGCCGGCACCGAGGAGCGATCCCTGCCAGTGCAGGTCCGGCGGTGCGGCGGGCGTCGACGGCACCGGCCCAGCCTACGGGCGAACACCCGTTCCACGCGCCGGGCATTGCCGGTGACGCAGCGTGGTCGCGCGGTTCGTGGGTTTCTCGGCACGCAGCGTCATGGCTGCGGCGCAGCCGAGTCCTATACCCGACACGCAAGAGGGAGACACCTCGATGTACCCGGTTCGATCAACCAAGGCGCCCACCCTGTTGGGCGGGACCCTCGCGGCCACCGGCCTCGACCTCGCCGCCCCGCTGCTCCTCGCGCTCGTGCTGCTGGTCTGCGGCGCGCTGCTGCTGCGGTGGTCGGTGCTCAGCGCCCGTCGCGACGGGACGGCGGGGTGATCGCGGTGACGGATCGGGGGATCACCCGCAAGGTCCTGGCCCTCGGCCTGGTCGGCGCCGTCGTCTACGCCGGCGTGCAGGCCGACGCCT
>DATAGR010000332.1:0-6249 GCA_036263575.1 Aquihabitans sp.
GGTGGCCGTCGACGAGCAGGCCGATCTGCAGCAGCAGGCCGATGCGCAGGGCGACGGCCGCCACGATGGCGAGGCGGCCGAGCTCGGGCGTGGCCCCGTGCCAGCCCACGAGCATGGACCCCACCGAGAGGGCCACGAGCCCGAGCGGGAGGGCCCAGCGGGCGTCGCGCCGGCGGCGCCGGACGACGCTCCACACCAGCGTGAGGACCAGGACGGTGGTGACGGTGCCAGTGGCGCCGGGGTCGAACAGCACCTCCTCCAGCGGCTCGGGCACGACCGGCCGGGCCGAGCCGTACGCGTCGGCCGGCGACAGCATGGCGGCGGTCGGCTCGGGCTCGTCGCCGTAGGAGCGGCGGACGCCGACGAGGTCGTCGAGGGGCTCGGTCAGCGCGTACCAGGGGTGCGTCACGAGGAAGCGGGTGTAGGTGCCGCGGCCCTCCCCCGCCACCCAGCGGGCGAACGCCGGGTCCACGGCGAGGGCGCCGGGGCCGAGGTCCCCCGATGGCGGCACCGGCATGCCGTGGTCGCGGAACCAGTCGAGGCGGTCGCCGTCGGTCGCCACGCGGTTGGCCACGATGACGGTGAGGTTCGTGCGCACGACCTCCTGGTTGCGGGCGTAGGACGCGGTGGCCAGGCCGGTGAGGAGCACGAGGGCGGCGGCGAGCGCGCCCAGGTGGCGGGCGCCGATCGCTCGCCCCTGCCGCTGCGCGGCACGCTCCCCCGTGCCGAGCCGCCACGAGGCGATCGCGGCCACGACCGTGGCGGCGGCGACGGCCCAGGCGGTGGGCAGCAGGCTCTGGCGGACGAAGAGCCAGGGGAACGTGGCGAGGGCGACGAGGGCTACCGTCGCCCACGAGGGCCGCCGGAGGAGGTTCAGCCACGCGGCCACGAGCAGGGCGGTGAGCGACAGGGCCAGGGACTCCGAGAGGATCGCCGTGTCCCAGTTGGTGAGCGACGTGGTGAGCGCCAGGGCGACGACGGCCCCGGCCGCCACCAGCCCGACCCGGCGGTCGCGGAACCAGGCGGCGACGGCGAGCGCGAGCACGGACCAGCACAGGCCGCCGACGACGGCTTGGCCGACCAGCTCCCAGCGGCGGTCGCCGGGGATCGCCCAGTAGAGGGCCGGCGTGGCCCACGGGCGCCGCCCCCGCCCGGTGAGGTCGAGGGTGCCGTACTCGGCGGAGTCGACGTACAGGTAGGGGTGCAGGCCGATCACGGCCAGGACCCGCGCCACCACCAGCCCCACCGGCAGCCACCACGCCCAGCGCCACTCGTTCAGGAGGCCGATCGGGGGGCGCTCGAGCGGGCGGCGACCGTCGCCCGGTCCGCCGCCCGGGCCCCGCTCCCCTGCCCCTGCCATGGAGGTCGGGCTACTCGACGCCGAGCACGTAGGGGTAGAGCGGCTGGCCGCCGTGGTGGACCTCCGGGCTGACCTCCGGGTGGCGCTCCGCGAGCCACTCGGTGATGCGGCGGGTCTCGCCGGCCGTGGCGCCCTCGCCCTCGATCAGCGTGAGGATCTCGTGGTCCTCGTCGAGCAGGTCGTCGAGCAGCCCGATGGCGGCCTCGGCGGCGGTGGGCGCGACGGCGCGGATGCCGGCCCGGGCGATGCCGAGGAAGTCGCCCTCGGCGATCGGGCCGACCTCGCAGCTGGAGTCGCGCACGGCGACGGTCACCTCGCCGGCCACCACGTTGGCGGCGGCCTCGGCCATCTCGGCGGCGTTCTCGTCGCTCGGCGCCTCGGGGTCGTAGGCGATGAGGGCGGCGAAGCCCTCGGGGATGCCCCGGGTCGGGACCACCCGCACGGTCTTCGAGGTGGTGGCGTCGACCTGCTCGGCGACGGCGATGATGTTCTTGTTGTTCGGGAGGATCACGACCTCGTCGGCGTTGACCGCCTCGACCGCCTCGAGCAGCTGGGCGGTGGACGGGTTCATCGTCTGGCCGCCGGTGATCACGTGCTGCACGCCGAGCGAGTGGAAGATGCGCCGGATGCCGTCGCCGGTGGCCACCGCCACCACCGCCGTCGTGACGGCCTCGGGCTCGGGCTGGGGCGAGGCCTCCGCCTCGCGGACCCAGCGCTCCTCCTCGACCTCCTCGAGGAGGTCCGTGACCCGGATCTTGCACGGGCGGCCGATGTCGATGGCGGCCTCGATCGAGGCGCCGATGTCGTCGGTGTGGATGTGGCAGTTCCACATGCCCTCGCCGCCCACCACGACGATGGAGTCGCCGATCCCGGCCCACACGTCCTTGAACGCGGGGATCGCCTCGTCGGGCGCCTCGAGGAAGTACATGACCTCGTAGCGGAGCCCGGCGAGGTCGCCGTGGGCGCCGTCGTGGGCCTCGTGGGCGATGGCCTGGAGCTGGTCGACCGAGCCGGCGTCGGCCACCGCCTCGGTGACCGAGGCCTCCGGGACCGGGCGGCCGTCGATGACGTTGAGCATTGCGTGCAGGAAGAGGAGGAGCCCGGTCCCGCCGGAGTCCACGACCCCGGCATCGGCCAGCACCTGGAGCATCTGCGGGGTGCGGGACAGGGCGTCGGCACCCGAGGCGAGGGCGGCGTCCACCACGGCCAGCAGGTCGGCGGTCTCGGCGGCGGCCGCGGCGGCGCCCTCCGCGGCCTCCCGGACCACGGTGAGGATCGTGCCCTCGACGGGGTTGCCCACCGCCTCGTAGGCCCCGGCGGCGGCGGCCTCGAGGGCCCGGGCGAAGGTGGCGCCGTCGACGACGTCGGCGGCCGCCACCACCTGGGTGAAGCCGCGAAGGATCTGCGAGAGGATGACGCCGCTGTTGCCGCGAGCCCCCATGAGCGAGCCGTGGCCCACGGCCTTGCAGACGCCGGGGAGGTCGGCGTCGGGCAGCCCGTCGAGCTCGGCCACGACCGACTCCATCGTGAGCGCCATGTTCGTGCCGGTGTCGCCGTCGGGCACGGGGTACACGTTGAGGCGGTTGATGCCGTCCTCGTGGGCCCGGAGGGCGTCGCGGAAGCCGGCGACCACCCGTCGAAGGTCGTCGGCCCCGAGCCGGTCGAGCGTCGTCATGGCGGCGCAGCCTACTGACAGCGACGTCGGCGCTCGGTGCCTGGCGGGGACGGCCTCCGGCGGCCTGATCGGCGGCCGGTTCGACGCCCCCTCCGCCGGCCCGGCTTGTGAGCGCGAGCGGCGCCCCCCTAGCCTGGTCCGTCGGCCCCACCGGGCCCCGACGTGTGACGAGATGATGGAGCGCAGTGATGGCCTCGACGTGTGAAGTGTGCGGCAAGAAGCCGTCGTTCGGCATGAGCGTGAGCCACTCGCACCGTCGCACCAAGCGGCGCTGGAACCCGAACATCCAGCGGGTGCGGGCCGTCGTCTCGCCCGGCACCATCCGCCGGGTCGACGTCTGCACCGGTTGCCTCAAGGCCGGCAAGGTCCAGAAGGCCACCCGCGTCTGAGCGTCGGGCGCCCTGGCCGGCGCCCCTGGCCCAGCACGGATCGCCTGCCGGGGAGCGGGCCGTCGCCGGGCGCATCGCCATCGGCTGATCACATCGCCAAGCGGCTCCGCATCGTTCGAAGCGATGGAGCGCATGTCAACCTCGTATGACGAGTGGCTGTCGCGCGTGTGCACCCGTGCGAGGCCGCAAAGTAGGGTGCCGTCACCGCATGGACAGGTGGAGGACCTCGTTGTGCAAGGTGTGATCAAGTCCTACGACCCGGGAACGGGCGACGGGATCATCATGTGCGACAGCGACCTCGCCGACTACGACCTGGCCGCCGGGTCGCTCGTCGGATCGCCGTTCAGGATGCTCCGCCAGGGGCAGCGGGTCATCTTCGACCTCGATGAACAGGGCAGGGCCACCGGGTTGCGCCTCGGTTCCGAGGTCGACATGGGCACCCCCGGCTTCGCGCCGCCGCCCGTGGTCTGATCGTCCACCCCGACCGGAGACACCCCATGACTGCCACGACGACGAACACCAAGCTCACGGCCTGGGTGGACGAGTGGGCGGAGGTCTTCCAGCCCACCGACGTCCACTGGTGCGACGGCTCCGCCGAGGAGTACGACCGCCTCTGCCAGGTCCTCGTCGACGGTGGCACCTTCGAGCGGCTGAGCGACGCCAAGCGGCCGAACAGCTACCTCGCCCTGTCCGACCCCGGCGACGTCGCCCGGGTCGAGGACCGCACCTACATCTGCTCGGTGGACGAGGCCGACGCCGGCACCAACAACAACTGGCGCGACCCCGCCGAGATGAAGGACGTCCTGCTCGGCCACTACCGGGGCGCCATGAAGGGCCGCACCATGTACGTGGTCCCCTTCTCCATGGGCCCCCTGGGGTCCCCCATCGCCCACATCGGCGTGCAGCTGACCGACTCGCCGTACGTGGCGGCGTCCATGCGCATCATGACCCGCATGGGCCAGGGCGCCCTCGACGTGCTGGGCGACGGCGAGTGGGTCCCGTGCCTCCACTCGGTCGGCTACCCGCTGGTCGATGCCGAGGGCAACGAGCGCGCCGACGTGCCGTGGCCGTGCGACGCCGACAACAAGTACATCTCCCACTTCCCCGAGACACGGGAGATCTGGAGCTACGGCTCCGGCTACGGCGGCAACGCCCTCCTCGGCAAGAAGTGCTTCGCGCTCCGCATCGCCTCGACCATGGCCCGCGACGAGGGCTGGATGGCCGAGCACATGCTGATCATCGGGGTGACGAACCCCGCCGGTGAGAAGAAGTACGTCGCCGCCGCCTTCCCGTCGGCGTGCGGCAAGACGAACATGGCCATGCTGATCCCGTCGCTGCCCGGCTGGAAGGTCGAGACGGTGGGCGACGACATCGCGTGGATGAAGTACGGCGACGACGGCCGCCTCTACGCCATCAACCCCGAGGCCGGCTTCTTCGGCGTCGCCCCCGGCACCGGCGAGAAGACGAACCCCAACGCCCTGCGCACGATCGACGGCAACTCGATCTTCACCAACGTCGCCAAGACCGACGAGGGCGACATCTGGTGGGAGGGCCTCACCGAGGAGGTCCCCGCCCACCTGATCGACTGGAAGGGCAACGACTGGACGCCCGACTCGTCGACGCCGGCCGCCCACCCCAACGCCCGCTTCACCGCTCCCGCCTCGCAGTGCCCGTCGATCGCCCCCGAGTGGGAGGACCCGAAGGGCGTGCCGATCTCGGCCATCCTCTTCGGCGGCCGCCGGGCGACCAACGTCCCGCTCGTCACCGAGTCCTTCGACTGGCAGCACGGCACCTTCCTCGGCTCGATCATGAGCTCGGAGAAGACGGCGGCGGCGGCCGGGACGATCGGCGAGGTGCGCTTCGACCCCTTCGCCATGCTGCCGTTCATGGGCTACAACGCCGGCGACTACATGAAGCACTGGCTCGACATCGGCCAGGCGACCGACGTCGAGAAGCTGCCCAAGCTGTTCTGGGTCAACTGGTTCCGCAAGGGCGAGGACGGGTCGTTCCTCTGGCCCGGGTTCGGCGAGAACAGCCGCGTCCTCAAGTGGGTGTTCGAGCGGATCGACGGCACCGCCGACGCGGTGGACACCGCCATCGGCCGGGTGCCCACGGCCGACGGCATCGACCTCAACGGCCTGGACGTCACGCCCGAGACGATGGCCGAGCTGCTGGCCGTGGACAACGAGGCCTGGCGGGGCGAGATCCCGCTGATCGAGGCGCACTTCCACGCCATCGGCGAGCGCCTCCCCCACGGGATGGCCGACGAGCTCCGGGAGCTCGAGAAGCGCCTGGCAGGCTGAGCCGACCCCTCCTCTGACCTCGACGAGGCCCGCCCCCGGGGGCGGGCCTCGTCGCGTCCGGGTCGGGTACGGTCCGTCCCGGGGACGACACGAGGGGTTGCGAGCGACATGACGGTTTCGGCCTACATCCTCATCCAGACCGAGGTGGGCAAGGCGGCGGCGGTGGCCCACGAGGTGCGGCTCATCCCCGGCGTGGTGGCCGCCGACGACGTCACCGGGCCCTACGACTGCGTCGTCAGGGTCGAGTCGCCGAGCATGGACGAGCTCGGTCGGCTCGTGGTGAGTCGGGTGCAGATGCTCGACGGCATCACCAAGACGACCACGATGCCGGTGGTCAACCTCTAGCTCGATCGCCGCTCGGCCGTCACGTTCGGCGGTCGCCTCGACGAGCCGAGCCGGAGATCGATCCGCACACGACGTCGGCTCCGTCCCTCGTCGGTAGCGCCCGCCGAGCTCCCATCCCCGCCCGCAACCGGCGGGCGAGGTTTGGCGTCGATTCGACGTCGAATCGACGCCAATCGC
>DATAGR010000333.1:0-11700 GCA_036263575.1 Aquihabitans sp.
GGCGGTGGCGGGGACCCGTGGCGCCGACCGGGGCCGGCGCACGGGCCGTCGCCCATGCTGGCACGGCGCCCCGGCCGATCGAAGCCGGTTGCCCGGGCAGGGTCCGGCCCGGTCCGCGGCCCGGCGACGGGCCCGATCCGCTTCGACCACCCCCGGGCCCGGCTGCGACACTGGCCCGATGAGCACCGGTACCCCCTCGATCACCATCCCCGCCGACCTGCTGCCCGCCGACGGCCGCTTCGGCTCCGGACCGTCGAAGGTGCGCCCGGACGCGGTGGCCGCGCTGGCCGCCGAGGCCTCCAGCTACCTGGGGACGAGCCACCGCCAGGCTCCGGTGAAGTTCATGGTGAGTCGGCTGCGCAACGCCGTCGCCGAGCTGTTCGCCCTGCCCGACGGCTACGAGGTCATCCTCGGGAACGGCGGCACCACCGCCTTCTGGGACGCTGCGGTCTTCGGCCTCATCGAGCGCCGCAGCCAGCACCTCACCTTCGGGGAGTTCTCGTCGAAGTTCGCCGAGTGCGCCACCCGGGCGCCCTTCCTCGACGAGCCCTCGATCATCGCCTCGGACCCGGGCACCGCCCCGACCGCGAACGCCGAGGCCGGCATCGACCTGTACGGCCTCACCCACAACGAGACCAGCACGGGCGTGGCCATCCCGATCGCCCGCCCCGAGGGCGCCGACGACGGTGCCCTCGTGGCCGTCGATGCCACCTCCGCCGCCGGCGGCCTGCGCTTCGACGCTGCCGAGACCGACGTCTACTACTTCGCCCCGCAGAAGGGCCTGGCGTCCGACGGCGGCCTCTGGATCGCCGCCGTCTCGCCCACCGCGATCGAGCGCGTCGAGCGCATCGCCACCGGCGACCGCTGGATCCCCGCCTCGCTCGACCTGCGCATCGCCCTCGAGAACTCCCGCAAGGACCAGACCTACAACACGCCGGCGCTGGCCACGATCTTCCTGGCCGTCCACCAGCTCGAGTGGATCAACCAGAACGGCGGCCTCGGCTTCTCGTCGGGCCGCAGCGCCCGCTCGGCCGAGATCGCCTACGGGTGGGCCGAGGCCTCCGACTACGCCACCCCCTACGTGGCCGACCCGGCGCTGCGCTCCAACGTCGTCGCCACCATCGACCTCGCCGACTCGATCGACGCGCCGACCGTCTCGAAGGTGCTGCGCGCCAACGGCATCGTCGACACCGACTCCTACCGCAAGCTCGGCCGCAACCAGCTGCGCATCGCCCTGTTCCCGGCCATCGACGCCGAGGACGTGGCCCAGCTCACCCGCAGCATCGACCACGTGGTCGGCGAGCTGCGCTCCGCCTGAGCGGACGAGCCGCTGGAGGCCGAGCCGCTGGTGGCCGAGTCGCTGGAGGACGGCCCGCTGGATGACGAGCCGGGGAGCGACCGCCTTCGGGCGGCCGCTTCCCCGGTCCCGGCACCTACGTGGCGGCGGCGAACCCCCGCTCGAGGTCCTCGATGATGTCGTCGACCGACTCGAGGCCGACGGACAGCCGCACCAGCCCGGGCGCCACGCCGGCCGAGGTCTGCTCGACCTCGGTCAGCTGGCTGTGGGTGGTCGACGCCGGGTGGATGGCGAGGCTGCGCACGTCGCCGATGTTGGCCACGTGGCTGTGCAGCGTGAGGCCCTCGACGAACTTCGCCCCAGCCTCGCGCCCACCGGCGATCACGAAGGCGGGTACCGAGCCGAAGCCCCGCCCGCCGGTGAGGCCCTTGGCCCGCTCGTGCCACGGCGAGTCCGGCAGGCCGGCGTACTGCACCGACTCGACCTGGGCGTGGCCGGCGAGGAACTCGGCGACGCGCTGGGCGTTGGCGTTGTGGCGCTCGAGGCGCAGGCTCAGCGTCTCCAGGCCCTGCAACAGCAGGAACGCGTTGAACGGGCTGATGGCAGCGCCGATGTCGCGCAGGAGCTGGACCCGGGCCTTGATGATGTAGGAGCCGGCGCCGAGGGCGGGCCAGTACTGGAGGCCGTGGTAGCTGGGGTCGGGCTCGGTGAAGCCCGGGTACCCGTCGCCGGCCGAGAAGTCGAACGAGCCGCCGTCGACGATCACGCCGCCGATCGACGTGCCGTGGCCGCCGATGAACTTCGTGGCCGAGTGCACCACGATGTCGGCGCCGTGCTCGAACGGCCGGAGCAGCCACGGGCTGGCCACCGTGTTGTCGATGATCAGCGGCACCCCGACGTCGTGGGCGATGCCCGAGATGCCGGCGATGTCGAGGAAGTCGTTCTTCGGGTTGCCGATGCTCTCGCCGTAGAACGCCTTGGTGTTGGGGCGGACGGCCGCCCGCCAGGCGTCGAGGTCGTCGGGGTCGTCGATGAACGTGACCTCGATGCCGATCTTCGGGAACGTGTAGTGGAACAGGTTGTAGGTGCCGCCGTAGAGCGACGCCGAGGCGACGATGTGGCTGCCGGCCTCGGCCAGGTTGAGGATCGCCAGCGTCTCGGCGGCCTGGCCCGATGCGACGGCGAGGGCGCCGGGCAGCCCGACGGCGGTCGCCGTCGCCCCCTCCAGGGCGGCCACCCGGGCCTCCACCACGCCCTGCGTGGGGTTCATGATCCGGGTGTAGATGTTGCCGATCTCGCCCAGCGCGAAGAGGTTGGCCGCGTGCTCCGAGCTCTTGAACTGGTACGAGGTCGTCTGGTAGATCGGCGCGGCCCTCGCCCCGGTGTGGGGGTCGGGCTCCTGGCCGGCGTGGATCTGTCGGGTCTCGAAACCCCAGGTGTCGCTCATGGCGGCAGGGTACCCGATTCCCGACCCGTGAGGTCAGGAATCGGCGCCGCCGCCGGGATCAGTCGCCGCCGGAGATCTCGGTGACCGACTTCTTGCCGGCCGAGATCCACGGCATCATGCCCCGCAGCTCCTTGCCGACGCTCTCGATCTGGTGCTCGGCGCCCCGCTTGCGGAGGGCGTCGAAGTTGGTGCCGCCGCCGCGCACCTCGCCGACGAACTCCTCGGCGAACTTCCCGGAGGTGATCTCGTCGAGGATGACCTTCATCTCGGCCTTCACCTCGGGGGTGATGATGCGCGGCCCCCGGCTCACGTCGCCGTACTCGGCGGTGGTGGAGATCGAGTAGCGCATGCCGGCGATCCCCTCCTCGTACATGAGGTCGACGATCAGCTTCAGCTCGTGGAGGCACTCGAAGTAGGCCATCTCGGGCTGGTAGCCGGCCTCGGTGAGCGTCTCGAACCCGGCCTGCACGAGGGCGGTGAGGCCGCCGCACAGCACGACCTGCTCGCCGAAGAGGTCGGTCTCGGTCTCCTCCTCGAACGTCGTCTCGATCACGCCGGCGCGGGTGCCGCCGATGGCGTCGGCGTAGGCCATGGCGAGGTCGCGCGCGCCGCCGCTGGCGTCCTGGGCCACGGCGATGAGGCACGGCACGCCGCCGCCCTCGGTGTAGGTGCGGCGCACGAGGTGGCCCGGGCCCTTGGGCGCGGCGAGGGCGACGTCGATGCCCTCGGGGGCGTTCACGTAGCCGAAGCGCACGTTGAAGCCGTGGGCGAAGAAGAGGGCGTCGCCCGGGCTCAGGTTGGGGGCGACGTCGGCCTCGTACACCGCGGCGATCTCGGTGTCGGGCAGCAGCATCATGATGACGTCGGCCTCGGCGGCGGCCTCGGCGTTGCTCAGCACCTTCAGCCCGGCCTCCTCGGCCTTGGCACGCGACGACGAGCCCTCGCGCAGGCCGACCCGCACGTCGATGCCCGACTCCTTGAGGTTCAGGGCGTGGGCGTGGCCCTGCGACCCGTAGCCCAGCACCGCGACCTTGCGATCGGCGATGTTCGACCGGTCGGCGTCCTTCTCGTAGTAGACGTTCGCCATCTTCATCCCTCGTGCTCGTGTCGGGCGACGCTCTGCCGGCCGGCGGTTCGGTTGGTTTCTAGGTGGTGGCGGGGCGGTGCGGCCAGACCGAGGCGGTCAGGACACCTTGCCCTTGGCGCTGCTGACGGCGTGGAGGCGCGTGGCCTCCCGCTCGAGCTTGTTGAGCGCGACGCGCCCGGTCCGCTGCAGCTCGGCGATCCCGTAGGGCCGCAGCAGCTCCTCGAAGTCGTCGATCTTCGACGGGTGGCCCTCCAGCGAGACGGTCAGCGCGTCGTGGCTCACCGCGAGGATGCGGCCCTCGAAGATGCGGGTGAGCTCGGCGACCTGGTGGCGGTCGGCCACCGCCACCTTCACCGTGGCGATGAGCAGCTCGCGCTCCACCGAGTGGCGAGGGTCGTGCTCGACGATCTTCACCACGTTGATCAGCTTGTGGAGCTGCTTCACGATCTGCTCGAGCGGTGCCGACTCCACGTCGACCACGACGGTGAGGCGGCTGAAGCGCTCGTCGTCGGTGGGCGCCACCGCGAGCGAGTAGATGTTGTACGCCCGGCGGGAGAACAGGTTGACGACGCGCGCGAGCACGCCCGCCTTGTTCTCCACCAGGACCGACAGGGTGTGGTGGCGGATCTCGCCGTAGCCGTCGGTCATTGCGGCAGCTCCTTCTGGGCGGCCTGCTTCGGGTTCCGCTGGAACTCCGGCACCTGGACCTCGCTGTTCGAGCGCCCGGCGGCGACCATCGGGAACACCTTCTCGGAGGCGTCGGTACGGAACTCGATGACGACGGGGCGGTCGTCGATGGCGTTGGCCTTGTCGATCGTGGGCTGGATGTCGTCGGGGTGCTCGACCCGGAAGGCGACGCAGCCCATGGCCTCGGCCCACTTCACGTAGTCCGGCAGGTCGGGCGAGAGGTACACCTCGGAGTAGCGCTCCTCGTAGAACATCTCCTGCCACTGGCGGACCATGCCGAGGTAGGCGTTGTTGAGGATGGCGATCTTCACCGGGATGCGCTCGGCCGCCGCGGTGACCAGCTCCTGCGCGGTCATCTGGAAGCAGCCGTCGCCGTCGATGGCCCAGACCATGCGGTCGGGGCGGCCGACCTTGGCGCCGATGGCGGCCGGCACCGAGAAGCCCATGGTGCCGAGGCCACCGGAGTTGATCCACGTGTAGGGGTGGCGGAAGGTCCAGTACTGGCTGGTCCACATCTGGTGCTGGCCGACGCCGCTGGCCACGATGCAGTCCTCCGGGGCGGAGTCGCGCAGGGCCTCGAGGACCATCTGCGGCTTCAGCAGGTCGCCCTCGACCGGCGGCTCGTAGGCCAGCGGGTAGCGCTCCTGCCAGCCCGACAGCGTCGAGCGCCACGGCGTGAGGTCCGGCTGGGTCGCGCCCCTCTCCTGCTGCGAGCGGATCGCCTTCACCAGCTCGGTGATGACCTTGTTGCAGTCGCCGACGATCGGCACGTCGGGCCGGCGGACCTTGCCGAGCTCGGCGGGGTCGATGTCGACGTGGACGATCTTGGCGAGCGGCGCGAAGTCGGGGACCTTGCCGGTGACGCGGTCGTCGAAGCGGGACCCGAGGGCGATCAGCAGGTCGGACTCCTGCATGGACATGATCGCCGTGTAGTTGCCGTGCATGCCCGGCATGCCGAGGCAGAGCTCGTGGTCGTCGGGGAACGCGCCCCGGGCCATGAGCGTGGTCACGACGGGGATGCTGGTGAGCTCGGCCAGCTCCTCGAGCGCCTCGGCGGCGCGGGCCTTGAGGATGCCGCCGCCGGCGTAGATGACCGGGCGCTCGGCGGCCAGGATCAGCTCGGCCGCCTCCTTGACCTTCTTCGGGTGGCCGGTGGTGGTGGGCCGGTAGCCGGGGAGGCCGGCGATGACCTCGGCGTCGTCGGGCCAGTACCACTCCATGGCCGAGCGGGGGTTGGTGGGGTCGACGATGTCCTTCGGGATGTCGACCAGGACCGGGCCGGGGCGGCCGGTGGTGGCGATGTGGAACGCCTCGCGGATGACGCGCGGGATGTCGGCCGCCTCGGTCACGAGGTAGTTGTGCTTGGTGACCGATTGGGTGATGCCCGTGATGTCGGCCTCCTGGAAGGCGTCTGTGCCGATGCTCGCCGTGCCGACCTGGCCGGTGATGCAGATCATCGGCACGGAGTCCATGTAGGCGTCGGCGAGGGGCGTCACGATGTTGGTGGCCCCGGGACCGCTGGTGACCATGGCGACGCCCGGCTTGCCGGTGGCGTGGGCGTACCCCTCGGCCATGTGCCCGGCGCCCTGCTCGTGGCGCACGAGGATGTGGCGGATCGGCGAGTCGATGATGGGGTCGTACACCGGCAGGATCGCACCGCCGGGCAGGCCGAAGATGACCTCGACGCCCTCCATCTCGAGGGCCTTGATGAGGGCCTGTCCTCCGTTGAGCTGCATGGTGTTCCTCAGGGGCTCGGTACTGCGTGGGCGTCGTGCGGGTGGGCGGGTGGTCGGCCCCGCGGTCGCCCCTGGCTGCAGTCTGGCCGGTCCCGATCGTGGCCCGAAAACTGCGACGACCTCCCGCAGGGGGAGGTCGAGGGGCGCACGCGGCTGGAGGGGGCGTGCGCTACGTGAGTACTACGAGGCGGGCCGAGGTCTCCATCGCCGTCGAGTGTGCCAGAGCACCCCGTCGGTTGGCAACCCTCCTGGGCCGCGGGTCCCGCAGAGGTCCGACGGCCCCCTGGAGGGGTGGTGCCCTAACGTCCGGGCGTGGACGGCGCGACGCAGCCAACAGGGGCGGGCCCGGTCATCGAGGTCGCGGGCGTCGCCAAGCGGTGGGCCACCACCCAGGCCCTCGCCGGCGCCACCTGCGACATCGCTCCCGGCGTCACCGGCCTGCTCGGCGCCAACGGCGCCGGCAAGACGACCCTGCTCGGCATGATCCTCGGGCTCCACCGCCCCGACGCCGGCCACATCCGGGTGTTCGGCCTCGACCCGGCCACGGCCGGTCCGGAGATCCGGGCCCGCATCGGCTACAGCCCCGAGCACCACCTGCTGCCGCCCGACGTGAAGGCCGTCGACTTCGTCCGCCACGTCGCCGAGGTGCACGGGCTCCCCCGCCGTGAGGCCACCACTCGCGCCAGCGACGCCCTGTGGCAGGTCGGCCTCGGCGAGGAGCGTGGCCGGGCCATGGGCACCATGTCGACCGGGCAGCGGCAGCGGGTGAAGCTGGCCCAGGCGCTGGCCCACGACCCCAAGCTCGTCCTGCTCGACGAGCCCACCGATGGTCTCGACCCGGTGCAGCGCGACGCCATGCTCGAGCTGATCCACCGCATCGGCCACGAGTTCAACATCACGGTCCTGCTGTCGTCGCACCTGCTCGAGGAGGTCGAGCGGATCTGCGACGCCGCGGTGATCCTGAGCGCCGGCTACGTCGCCGCGTCCGGTCCGCTCGACGTCCTCCGGGCCGGCGGCGAAGGCCTCACCCTCGAGCTCGACGGCACCCAGGCCGAGATCGACGCCGCCCTCACCGCCGTCCACGCCACCGGCGCCCAGATCCGCGTCGACGGCGACCGCTTCCTCGTGACCGGCGACGACCGCCTCTTCGAGGTCGTGCGCGACGCGGTGGCCGGTGCCGGGGTGGGCATCCGCCGCCTCGGGCGTCGCACCACGTCGCTCGAGGAGGTCTTCCTCGGCGTCGGCGCCGCTGCCGACCCGACGGCCGACCCCCGCCGGCTGGCGGGCGCGGCACCGCCGCCACCACCCCCGCCGCCTCCGCCACCGCCCACGGCTGCGGCGGTCCGGTCGTGACCGACCTGGGACCGGGCCAGGCCCGGATCATCGACCGCGGCTACCGCACGTACAAGGGCGAGCGGTCGGGCGTGCCCGGCGCCGTCCGGTCGGTCGTGGTCCACAGCGTGCAGCGGGCCCTCGGCCTGCGGCGGACCCTGTGGGCCAAGCTGCTCCCGTTCGCCTCGGTGCTGATCGCCTACCTGCCGGCCGTGGTGTTCGTCGGCACCGTCGCCCTCATCGACCTCGACGACGTGCCGGACGACTTCCTGCCCACCTACGGCGACTACTACGGGTTCATCATCGCCGCCATCATGGTGTTCGTGGCCCTGGTGGCGCCCGAGGTGCTCTGCACCGATCGGCGCAGCGGGATGCTCGGCGTGTACCTGTCGTCGCCGCTCGACCGCGACACCTACCTGGTGTCCAAGGGCCTGGCCATCGCGTCGGTCCTCTCGCTGGTGTGCCTCGGCCCGCCGTTGCTGATGCTGGTGGCGAACGTGCTCCAGAGCCAGGGACCCGACGGCTTCGCCGACACCGTCGTGACGCTGCTGCGCGTCCTGGGCGCCGGCCTCGCCCTCACGCTCCTCTACACCGGGGTCACCATGGGGGTGGCCAGCCTCACCGACCGCAAGACGGTGGCCGCCGCAGCGATCATCCTCCTGTTCCTGATGTCGCTCACGGTGACGGGCGTCCTCACCAGCACCGGCAGCGCGTTCGGGATCCGCGGCGCGTCGCCCACGCTCCTCAGCCTCGACCTGGCCAGCCGCATCCACGGCGAGCGCAGCGTGATCATGCGGGGCACGTCGTCGGCCGTCGTCTGGGGGGCGTGGTTCGTCTGGACCGCCGGCGGCTTCGCCCTCGCCCGGTTCAACCTCCAGCGCCTGCCGGTGACCCGATGACGGCGACCGTCGTCCCGGGTCCTGGCGCCGGTCCCGGTGCGGGCACGGCCGGGGCCGAGCTGGCGCCACCGGGCCAGGCCGTGGTGGCCGTCGACGGGGTGTCGAAGTGGTTCGGCGACGTCGTGTCGGTGTCGGAGGTGTCGTTCACGCTCGGCGTCGGCGTCACGGCGCTGCTCGGCCCGAACGGCGCCGGCAAGTCCACCCTGCTGCGCATGTTGTGCGGCCTCACGCCGCCGGACCAGGGCACGATCCGGGTGCTGGGCGCCGACCCCCGCACCGACCTCGCCGTCCGGGGCCGCATCGGCATCGTGCCGCAGCAGGAGGCGGTGTTCGAGGCCTACGACGCGCTGTCGTTCGTGCGCCTCGCCGCCGTGCTCAACGGCGTGCCCGACCCCGACGGCACCGCCCGCCAGGCGCTGGCCACCGTCGAGCTCGAGCCCGACGACGCCCGGAAGGTCACCGCCTACTCGAAGGGCATGCGGCAGCGGGTGAAGGTGGCCCAGGCGCTGGTGAACGATCCCGTGCTGCTCGTGCTCGACGAGCCCCTCACCGGCCTCGACCCCCGCCAGCGCGGCCACATGATCGAGCTGTTCGCCCGGCTCGGCAGCCAGGGCCGGTGCGTCCTCGTCTCCAGCCACGTGCTCGACGAGGTCGAGCGCTTCGGCTCCCGGGTGCTGGTGGTGGCCCAGGGCCGCCTCGCCGCCACCGGCGACTTCCACGCCATCCGCGACCTCATGGACGACCGGCCCCACCAGATCCGGGTGCGCACCGACCGGCCGCGCGAGCTGGCCGCCGCGCTGCTCGACCGGGTCGGCGTGCTGGCCGTGCGCATCGAGCCGCCGGCCCCGGGCCGCGCCGGCGCGGTCGTGATCGACACCACCGAGGCGCCCCGCTTCCGCCGCCTGGTGGCCGTGGTGGCGCGCGACGTCGGCGCCACCCTCTGGGAGGTCACCCCGCTCGACGACGACCTCGAGAGCGTCTTCCGCTACCTGGTGCAGCCGTGACCACGCTCCCGCCCCCGCCGCCCGGCGCCTCTCCACCCGGCGCCCCTCCACCCGGCGCTGCTCGGCCGGGCGCGGTTCCGCCCGGGCCGCCCGCCGCGGCGCCGCAGGTGCCATCGGTCGCCGCGTCCGGGGGCCGACCGGCCCCGACGGTCGACCAGCGAGCCGCCTTCGAGGCGACGTACAAGCTGCTGCTCCGCAGCGTCGCCACGCCCGGCCGGCTCGTCGCCATCGCCGCGCTGGCCGGCGTGAGCATCCTCACCGCGCTGGCGGTGAACGCGTCGTCGCCGCCTGATCGCCTCGAGGCGGCCGTCGGCTACGTCAACGCCAACCTCTCGACGCTCGTCCCCGTGGCGGTCCTGGTCTTCGGCGCCGCGACCCTCGGCGACCTCATCGACGACGGCAGCCTCGTCTACCTGTGGCTCCGACCCGTCCCGCCGAGGGTCTACGTGGTCGCCGCGTGGGCGGCCACCGTCACCATCGCCGTGCCGCTCGTCGGCGCGCCGATCGTGCTGGCGACGGTCATGGTCGACGCCGACTCGAACCTGCTCGTCGCCACCGTCGTCGGCGCGCTCGTGGCCATCAGCGCGTACAGCGCGCTGTTCGTGATGGGCGGGATCCGGTTCCGCCGGGCCCTGCCGTGGGGCCTCGTCTACATCCTCATCTGGGAGGGCTTCGTGGCGTCGGCCGGCGAGACCGCCGCCAAGCTGGCCATCCGCTCCTACGTGCGGTCGATCCTCGCCCAGCAGACCGGCGAGGACATCAAGCTCGCCGAGTTCACCCTCGCCAGCGGCATCATCGTCCCCCTCGTGGTCACCGTGGTCGCCCTCGCCTACGCCGCCCGCCGCCTGGCCCGCACCGACGTCGCCTGACCCCGGGGGCTGCTGGGCTGGCCCTTTGCCCGCCCCGACCAGCGGGCCAACGGCTTCACCGTTCTTGGTACACAGATGGTCGACATCCGAGCGTTCACGTACCAAGAAGCAGCATCGCCCCCGGCGAGCCGGACCAGTCACGGTTCTCGGTACATCGATGGTCGACATTCGACCGATTCGGTACCGAGAAGTGGATCAGCGCGGTCGGCTGGAGCGATCGACCACGGGCCCGAGCCGTTGGTTGTCACCCCGTCGCGGTGGACTGGCCCCATGGACGACGAACGACGGCGGCTGCGCGAGATCGCGCTCCGCCAGCACGGTCTGGTCACGAGGGCGCAGGCGACGGAGGCAGGGGTGTCGCGTGCGCAGCTCCGAGCGATGCAGGGCCGCGGTGAGCTCGATCGCGTCGGTCGGACGACGTTCGCGATGGCGGGTGCTCCGAGGAGCCCGTTGCACCACCTCGCAGCCGCCTGCCTCGACCTCGGCGCGGTGGCGTCACACCGGTCAGCGGCGGCGCTCCACGGTCTGTCCTCGTTCGAGGTCGACCAGCCGGTCGAGGTGGTGGTCCGTCACGATCGATCGCACCGCCGGTCGCCGCTGGCGACGGTGCACAGCAGCACCTGGCTGCCACACGACGACCTCGTCGAGGTGGCCGGCATCCCGACGCTGGGCGTCGCCCGCACCCTCCTGACCCTGGCTGCGCTCGTTCCCACCATCCCGTTCGAGGTGGTACGAGACGCCGTCGACACGGCCGTGCGCGACGGCAAGGCGACGGACCGCTGGTTGTGCTGGCGGCTGGAGCAGGTCCGATGCAGGGGTCGGAACGGCGTCTCGATCTTCGAGCAGATCCTCAGCGAGCGATCCGGTGCGCCGACCGAGAGCTGGCTGGAGCGGGAGCTGCTCCGCCTCTTGGCCGCCGCCGGCCTGCCGTTGCCGACGTGTCAGCGACGCATCGAGCACCGTGGCGCCTTCGTCGCCCGGGTCGACTTCGTCTACGGCCCGCAACGGGTGGCGCTCGAGGTGAGCGGCCACCGCCACCACAGCACCGCCGCCCAACTCGCTCGCGATGCGCGCCGCCGCAACGAGTTGCAGCTGGCCGGCTACCGGGTCCTCGAGTTCACCTATCGCGACGTCGTCGAGTGCGCCGCCGTGGTGGTGGCACAGGTGTCCGACGCACTCACGACCGAACGGGCCAGCTAGCCCGGTCGCTCCGGCGACCAACCGGGAGCAGGTCGCAGGTTCGCTGCGGCCCTGCGCACCCTTCTTGGTACATGAACGGTCGAATGACGACCACCTCGGTACCAAGAACGGGGCATGGCCTCGCCTGGCCGGGCTCAGCGTC
>DATAGR010000334.1:0-10300 GCA_036263575.1 Aquihabitans sp.
CACCATCAGCCCGCCGGACGCCGAGCGGAACACGGTGAGCCCGCCGGGGCCGCTGCGGCTCCCCGCCCCGGCCGTGGGCGACGTCTTGAGGAACGGGCCACGGGTGTCGAGCGTGCACGGCCCGGCCGGTCCGGCGCAGCGGGCGAAGCCGGTGTTGTAGTTCCGGGTGCTCCAGTGACCCGCCGAGTAGAAGAGCAGGTACGTCTTGGTCTGCGGCTCGTAGATCATGGACGGGTTCTCGAGGAACGACGCCCCCCGGCCGCCGTCGTCGGTGCCGTCGTGCCACGGCAGGCTCTGGCGGGCCAGGATCGCCGGCCGGGCGTTGAGCCCGTTCACCGGGCGCCCGCTCGTCGAGTTGAGCGAGACCGAGCCGATGTTGTCGGCGGTGCGGCTGAGGGCCACGACCATGTGGAACCGGCCGTCGGCCGACCGGAACACCTCGGGGTCGAGCGCACCGCGCCCGAAGCGGTTGGAGGCGGGGAGGCCCGGGGCGGGGCCCTCGGCGGCCATGCCGCAGTACACGGGCGTGGCCTCGGGCGTGTACGGGCCCATCGGTGCGCTCGAGGTGGCCCGGCCGATGCACTGGTCGTTGGCTTCGTCGGTGGTGGCGTCCTTGTGGTGGGCGGCGAAGTAGATCGCGAAGCGGGTGCCCATCTTGACCACCGACGGCGCCCAGATCTCCCACTCACCCGGGTCGACCCAGGCCGGGCGGGTGGGCATGGCGTCGCGCGGCGACCGGGCCCACTCCTGCTGGGTGGTGGTGGCGTTCGACGAGAAGGTGCTGATGGGCCGCACCGGGAGCTTCATGTTGTTGCTCGACCCGAACAGGTAGGTCTTGCCCGCCTCGACCAGCACGTCGGGGTCCGAGTTGTCGAAGACCTGGGCGGTGTTGGGGGTCTGGCGCAGCGCCGGCTGGCCGAGCGACGGCGCACAGGCGGCGACCAGGGCGACGAGGGCGGCGACGCCGGCGGCGACGCGGACCGGTCGCGCAGGGCGGGGCAGGGTCATCGGGGTGCTCCTCCAGGCGTGCCGGCCGGGCGGGGTGGAGCGGCACGCGTCGTTCCATCATCGGCCGGTCCGAGGCGGATGCGAGCCTTCGCGCCGCCAGAACCCTCGAACGGGCGAACTGCGGGCGGACGCGACGAGGGCGCCCCGTGCGGGGCGCCCTCGTGCAGGTCGTGTGGCCGCCGGCGGCGGCCGCGACGGGATCAGAGGAAGCCGGGGGCCTCGCCGCTGAAGAGCTCGAAGGTGAGCAGGGCGGCGATGTACACGCCGATGGCGAGGGTGAGTCCTGCGTAGAAGACGCGGGTGAGGATCTTGTCGTCGAACTTCAGGTGCATGAAGTTCGACGCGACGATCACGAACTTGACGACCATCATGGCGATGAGGCCGCCGACCTCGGCCAGCACCAGGAGCGAGCTGTCGCCCCAGTCGTCCCACGGAAGGTAGGACCACGCCACCTCGACCGCCGTGATGACGGCGAGGGCTACGGCGATCCGGATGTAGTAGCCGTCGCTGGGGCCGTGGTGGGTGTCGGCGCCGGCGCCCTGGCCGACCGGGTCGGCGATGGGCTCGCCGACGGGCACGGCGGTCGACGAGGCCGGGACGGCCCCGGAGGAGCCGGTGGGGGTGGTCATCCGTCGGACCTCACTTGATCAGGTAGACGATGGTGAACACGAGGATCCAGACCACGTCGACGAAGTGCCAGTACAGGCCGACGATCTCGACGGCCTCAGCCTTCTGCTGCGTGATGCGTCCCCGGAGCGACAGGATCAGCGTCGACATCAACATGATGATGCCGATGGTGACGTGGGCGCCGTGGAAGCCGGTCAGGGCGTAGAACGCCGAGCTGGCCGGGCTGGTGGTGAAGCCGAGGTCCTCGTTGAGGAACTCCTTGAACTCGTAGACCTGGCCGGAGATGAACACCGAGCCGAGCAGGGCGGTCACGAGCAGCCAGGAGCGCAGGGCCCGGTGGTCGCCCCGCTGGATGGCCGACACGGCCAGCACCATGGTGAGCGAGCTCATGAGGAGCACGAACGACGAGATCGACGTGAAGGCGATGTCGAAGAGGTCGTGGAGCTCCGGGCCCCCGGCCGACTTCTCCTTGTAGAGGAGGAAGGTGGAGATGAGCCCACCGAAGAGCAGGCACTCCGAGCCGAGGAAGATCCACATCGCCAGCTTCTCGTTGGAGATGCCGGTGGAGGTGATGTGGCTCGAGCCGTGCATGGGGTCGGGCGCCAGGACGGGGTCGCCCGGCGCGTTCACGGCATGGGGATCGACCAGGTCAGTCAACGAGAGCCGCCTCCTCGGTGGTGGCCGCGGTCTCGCCGCTGGCATCGGACGGGTGGGGCTCGGTGTGCGGGTGGTCGTCGTGGTGGTCGCCCGGCTCGCTGGAGGGCTCCATCACCCAGCCGTACATGCCGGCCACGACGATGAGCCCGCCGAACACGCAGAACCACAGGTTGTAGATGAGCCCGTAGGCGATCCACGGGAGGCCGAAGGCCAGCACCAGCGGCCAGTACGACGGCGACGGCAGGTGCACGCCGAGGGCGTCGCCCTTCTGGGACACCTCCTCGGTGGCGGCGATGCGCACGAGGCGACCGTTCTCGTCCTCGCCGTACTTGCGGTGCCAGAACTCGTCGAGGACCGTGACGGTGGGGATGACGTCGAAGTTGTGGACCGGCGTGGGGCTCGGGACCATCCACTCGAGGCTGCGGCCGTCCCACGGGTCGCCGAGCGTGGTGAGCCGCTGGCCCTTGACCTTCACGAGGGCACGGGCCTGGCGGCGGCTCGAGTAGATGTTCCAGAAGAAGTACAGGAACGAGACGGCGATCAAGAAGGCGCCGATCGTGCTGACGAGGTTCCAGAGGTTGAAGCCGTAGCCGTCCCGGTACGTGTAGACCCGTCGCGGCATGCCCTGGAGGCCGAGGATGTGCATCGGGCCGAACGTCAGGTTGAAGCCGACGAGCAGGATCCAGAAGTTGATCTTGCCGGCGCGGTCGTTGAGGGCGTAGCCGAACACCTTCGGCCACCAGAAGTACCAGCCACCGATGAAGCCGAACAGGGCGCCGCCGAAGAGGACGTAGTGGAAGTGGGCGACGATGTAGTACGTGTCGGTCTGCTGGGTGTCGGCCGGCGAAACGGCGTGGGTGACGCCCGACAGGCCACCGATGGTGAACATCGTGACCAGGCCGATCGAGTACATCATCGGCGCCGAGAAGCGGAGCTTTCCGCCCCACATGGTGGCCAGCCAGTTGAGGATCTTCACGCCCGTGGGCACGGCGATGAACATCGTCGACACCGAGAAGGCGGCCACCGAGATGGGCCCGATGCCGGAGGCGAACATGTGGTGGGCCCACACGCCCCAGCCCATGAAGCCGATGGCGATGCCGGAGAACACCATGAACGGGTAGCCGAAGATCGGCTTGCGGGCGAAGACCGGGATGATCTCCGAGATCACGCCGAAGGCCGGGAGGATCATGATGTAGACCTCCGGGTGGCCGAAGATCCAGAACAGGTGCTCCCAGAGCAGCGGGTCGGCGCCGGCGGACACGTCGAAGAACCGGGCGTCGAAGAGCCGGTCGAACATCAGCAGGAACTGCGCCGCGGTGAGCACCGGGATGGCGAAGAGCAGCAGGAACTGGGTGACGAGGCTCATCCACGTGAAGACCGGCATCTTCATGAGGGTCATGCCGGGCGCCCGCATGTTGAGCACCGTGGTGATCAGGTTGATGGCACCTACCAGCGACGCGATGCCGGTGATGAGCAGGCCCATGTTCCAGAAGTCGATGCCGTGGGTCGGCGAGAAGATGACGCCGCTGTTCGGGGCGTACATGAACCAGCCGCCGTCGGCGCCGCCGCCGAGCAGCCAGCTCGAGTTCAGCACGATGCCGCCGCCGAGGAAGCACCAGAACGAGAAGGCGTTGAGCCGCGGGAAGGCGACGTCGCGGGCGCCGATCTGCAGCGGCATGAGGTAGTTCATGAACGCCGCGCCGATCGGCATGACCACCAGGAAGATCATGGTGGTGCCGTGCATGGTGAAGACCTGGTTGTACAGGTCGGCGCTCAGCAGCTTGCCGTCCGGGGCCGCCAGTTGGAGGCGGATGAGGAGGGCCTCGATGCCACCGATCAGGAAGAAGAACAGCGCGGCGGCGCCGTACATGATCCCGATGCGCTTGTGGTCGACCGTGGTGACCCAGCTGCGCCAGCCCTTGGCCTCGCCGGGCCGGGCGAAGACGCCCATGGGGCGGGTCGTGAGGGCGCCGCCGGTGCCGAGGGCGAGGGGTCCGTCAGTGGTGGACATCGTTCCTACTTGAGGGTGATGAGGAAGGCGACCAGGTCGTCGATCTGGTCTTCGGAGAGGTTCAGGTTCGGCATGCCCCGGCTGTCGGGGGCGGCGGCCTCACCGGCCGCCATGGCCTTCTCGGCGGGAGGGTTGCGGAGCCAGGCCTCGAGGTCGGTGCGGTTGAGGCAGCGCTCGAGGCCCTCCTCGGTGTACGCCCAGTTCTCGCCGAGCGCCCGGCACTCGGGGGTGTCCTTGCGCAGGTCGAACTTGGCGCCGGCGAAGGTGGAGCGGCTCATGAACTTGGTGAGGTTCGGGGCCGCTCCCGAGACCTGGTCGAGCGCCTCCGGGTACTCGAACGGTGCGTCGGCCGAGGCGAGGTCGTCGCCGCCGGAGGCGGGATCGGTCATGCCGGTGATGCGGTGGCACGACGTGCACTGGCCGGCGAAGGCGCTCCAGCCGGCCTGGGCCCGCTCGTCGGTGGGGTTCTCGAACGGCACCTGCTGGGTCTGGGCCCAGCCGTCGAACTCGTCCTTGGTGAGGGCCACGACCTTGATCCGCATCTCGGCGTGGGAGAGCCCGCAGAACTCGGTGCACTGGCCGATGTACTCGCCGGGCCGGTCGGCCTGGATGGTGAGCGGGTGGGTGCGGCCGGGCACGGCGTCGCGCTTGCCGTTGAGCGCCGGGGCCCACCAGGAGTGGATGACGTCGCGGGACTTGATGTGCAGCGAGATCTCGCGGTCCTCGGGGATCACCAGGTCGTTGGCGGTGATGATCTCCTCGTAGGTGCCGTCGCCGTCGATGTCGTAGCGGTACTCCCACCACCACTGCTGGCCGATGATCTCGACCTGGAGGGCCTCGGGCGGGGGCTTCTTGGCCAGGTCGAACACGGTGACCACCGTGAACACGCCGACGATGAGGAGGATGAGCGCCGGCAGGATCGTCCAGCCGATCTCGAGCGTGAAGTTGCCGTGCACCTGCTCCGGGAAGTCGTCGAAGTCGGTGTCGTCCTTGGCCCGGAAGCGGTAGGCGACGTAGAGCGCACCGCCCATGATCAGCACGAACACCACGGCGGCGATGCCGAAGATCGGGTTGATCAGGTCGTTGATCGTGTCGGCCTTGGGCCCCTTGGGCTTCAGGGTCGTCTGCGGGGCGTCGTCGGCGCACGAGGTCGCCACCACGGCCAGGCCGAACAGCAGCGCCGTGAGCTTGAGCAGGCGCGGGCGGCGGGTCATCGGTTCTCCTCGGGTACGCATGTCAGTCCGCCGCCTGGATCACGGGGGTGCCGGGCACGGGGAGCGGTGCCAGGCCCTCCTCGCCGCCGTGGTCGCCGCCTTCTTCCTCTTCCTCGTGCTCACCACCGTGCTCGCGCTCGCCGGCCACCGCGGCGGCCACGCCGCCGGCGAGGACGGCGAGGCCCCCGACGACCAGCAGGCCGGCGATGGCCGACTGCGAGAGGCGGGGCTTGGAGACGATGAAGAAGCCGAGGACCAGCACGATCACCGGCACCAGGCCGAAGACCAGGTACGACCCCGTCTTCGGCAGGGCCAGCAGGATGCGGGAGATGGCCAGCACCAGGCCGCCGATGCCGAGCAGGGCCAGGCCGGGGACCTCGACCGGGTACATGAAGCGGTTCCGGATGGTGCGGTTGACCTCGGGGTCGCCGGTGGCCCGGTCGGACCAGGCCCGCACCGCCCACTCGACGGTGGTGATGGTCAGCCCGATGGCGCCGATCACGAACATGATCGGGCCGATGGCGAGGCCGAGGGCGATGGCGGCCAGGGAGAACCCGGCGACGACCGGCCAGTAGTTGACCGTGGCCGGCGCCTCGACCTCCGGGACCGCGTCGAGGCCGGCGACCTGGGCCACGGCGTCGGGGTCGGTGTCGCGCAGGGCCGAGAGGAAGATGCCGAGGAAGAGCGAGACGGCGGCGACGCCGATCAGGACGGCGTAGCCGGTGTGCTCGCCGACGTAGCCCTTGTAGCCGCCGCTGAGCGGGCCCATCAGGGTGTCCATGCCGATCTTGTTGCCGCCGGTGCCGGCGGCCCAGGCGACGGCGGCGACGAACGCGAAGGCCGCCAGCCCGAACAGGAACTTGGATCCGGTCTTGAACATCGCTCAGGTGCCTACTTCGTCACGTAGATCGCGAGCCAGATCACCGCGTGGGCGGCGATGGTGACGTACCAGAACAGGGCGGCGGCGGTGAGGCCCTCACGGTCTCGACCGTGGTACTCACCCCCGAGGGTTCGGAAGGTCATGACCCCGGCGAACACCAGCCCGACGATGATCATCGCCAGGTGGGCGCCGGTGACCGTGTAGATCAGGGTACCGGCGAGGGTGTCGACCGGGAGCGCCGCCTGGGCGTACAGGAACGACGTCGCGTTGATCACGGCGATGCCGAAGAAGATGGTGAGGGCGAGGGCCAGGTAGGCCATCTGGCGGTCGTTCTTGCCGACGGCATCGACCGCCCACCACATGCTGACGGCGGAGATCAGCATGGTGGCGAAGGCCATGTTGCCCGGGGTCAGCGGCAGGTTGGCCCCCTCGGGGAGCCAGGTGCCGCCGCTGGCGAGGGCGTTGGAGCGGGCCGACAGGTAGAACCCGACGAGGCCGACGATGCCCATGAACCACGCGCCGGCCACCAGGGCGGTGCCGACCAGCAGGACCCGGGGCCGCGCCGGCGCCGGGGCGGGCGGCAGGCCGGAGGTGACGGCGACGGCCACTACTTCTCCTCACGCTGGTCGACGAGCGGCTCGGCCGAGGTGACGACCGGGAGCTCGGTGGCGAAGTTGTCGTGGGGCGGCGGCGAGGGCGCCAGCCACTCGAGGGTCTGGCCCTCCCACGGGTCGACGGCGACGGTGTCCGCCGAGCGCCGGAGCAGCGGCAGCAGGGACACGATGGCGGTGATCACGCCGAGGGCGAGGACCGCGGCGCCGATCGCCACGACGATGTTGAGCGCCTCGATGCCGCCGGTCCAGTCGAGGCGGACCTCGGCGTCCTCGCCGAAGAGGCCGGAGGCCAACTCGGGCAGCACGATGGCGAGCGAGCCGAGGAGCAGCAGCAGCGGGGCCACCATGCCGAGGCCCTCGGTGGCGGGCTGGCGCCCGACCTTGGTGGCCCACCAGTGGAGCCCGCCGAGCGACCCGATGACCGAGGCCAGCACGACGGCGTGGGTGACGCCGAGGTCGTAGACGGTGCCGACGGTCTCGAAGGTGGGGAACGAGCCGAGCGCACCGGCGGCGACGCCGATGAGCAGGAGGATGAGCGAGGTGACGGCGTAGACCACGCCGGCGTTGAGCCGGAACGAGCCCCGGCGGAACAGGTCGCCGGCGAGGCCGAGGATGGCGAGGACGGGCAACACGGCGGCGAGCCCGATGGCGATCACGACCCAGCTCTCGTAGGGCTGGGGGTCGGAGGCGGTGCCGGCGAGGAAGGCGCCGAAGCCGAAGACGCCGAAGGCGGCGATGGCGCCCTGGGCGGCGAAGCGGGGGGCGATCCGGGTGCGGGCCGTGGTGGCCAGCGCGTCGGCGGCGAAGCCGAGGACCGGGATGGCGAGCGTGTAGATCTGCGGGTTGCGCAGCACCCACAGGAGCCGGGCGTAGATCTCGTCGTTGGCGCCGTAGGACGACCCGCCGTGGCGATGGTCGACGTACATGAGCGCCAGCAGGCCGAGCAGCACCGGCAGCGTGAGCAGCCACATGATCGACGCCACGGCGACGGACCAGGCGAACATCGGCACCCGGGCGAGGGTGAGGCCGGTGTGGCGCAGGGCCAGGACGGTGGTGGCGAGCGAGACGGCGGCGGTGAGCAGCGAGACGACGACGACGCCGAGGGCGGCGATCCAGAGGTTGACGCCGGCCTCGCTGCCGCCGCCGGGGCCGCCGTTCATGAGGTAGGCGGCGATCAGCAGCGCCGAGCCCATGAGCCAGCCCCAGTACGAGGCGGCGGCGGCCCGGGGGAAGGCGGCGGTGCGGGCGCCGACCTGGAGGGGGGCGACCACGAGGGCCACGCCGATCACCAGGGGCAGGGCCACGAGGAACACCGGGGCGATGCGGACGAAGGTGAAGAACTGGAAGACGGTCTCGGCGGTGAACACGTCGAGGGTGTCGGCCTGGACGCCCTCGATGGCGAAGGCCTCGCCCACGGCCAGGGTCACGAGCCCGAAGAGGGTGGCGGTGGCGACGTAGAGGCGACCGATGACCTTGTGGTCCCCCGACCCCAGCACGGCGGCGAAGCCGGTGGGCTGCGGACGGGCCCGCACGGGGGCCTGCTCGGGAGCCGCGGTGGCGGTCTCGGGCGGGGTCTCGGTTACAGCCATGGGCGTGCTGACCTCACCGTCGCGCAGCCCGGCTGCGGGCTCGACGACGCCTCGTGGGGAAACGGTTCCGTACGGATCGGGACACTACACAGCAGCCCCTTCCGCCACGAAAAGGCGACAGCCGGGCGCTGATCTGCTGTGGCGATGGCGCGACGCCCACCCATCGCCGGTGGGCGGGAGGCCCGGCGCGGCGGCGCCGACGGCGGGACGACCCCCTCCATCAGGCGCACCCCCGGGCCCGAGGCACGTCAGGCGTTCCGGACGAACTGGTCGAGGGCCATGGCGCCGAACAGGAGGGTGATGTAGGTGATCGAGTAGGTGAACACCTTCATCGCCAGCTGGTTCGAGGGGCGGCGGTAGAGCTGCACCGTCAGGGCGAGGAAGGCCCCGCCGAGGACGATCGCCGCCACCAGGTAGAGGGGGCCCATCCCGGCGACCGGCGAGAAGACGAGGGTCAGGGCCCAGAGGACGACCGTGTAGAGCACGATGCGGAGCGCCGTCTTCTCGAGGCTCACGACCGAGGGCAGCATCGGCACGTCGACCGAGGCGTAGTCGTCCTTGTACTTGATGGCCAGGGCCCAGAAGTGCGGGGGCGTCCAGTAGAACATCACCGCGAAGAGCACCACGGGCGGCCAGCCGAGGCTGTCGGTCACCGCCGACCACCCGATCAGCACGGGGGCGGCGCCGGCGGCCCCGCCGATCACGATGTTGTGGGTCGAGGTGCGCTTCAGCCACAGCGTGTAGATGAAGACGTAGAAGAGGCACGCGGCCACGCCCAGCACGGCGCTGAGCAGGTTGACCCAGTACCAGAGGTAGGCGAAGGCCAGGACCTCGATGGCGATGGCGAAGGTCAGCGCGGCCCGGGGGGTCATCACCCCGGTCACCAGCGGCCGCCCCTTGGTGCGGGCCATCACCTTGTCGATGTCGCGGTCGACGTACATGTTGATGGCGTTGGCGCCGCCGGCGGCCAGGGTGCCGCCGATCACGGTGTTCAGGATCAGCCAGCCCGACGGCAGGCCCCGTGCCGCCACGATCATCGTGGGGACGGTCGTGATCAGGAGCAGCTCGATGATGCGCGGCTTGGTCAGGGCGACGTAGCCGGCGATCCGGGTACGCAGCGGTGACGGGGCCTGCTGGAGCACGGATCCACCCTACGGGCGCGGTCCCCGGCGGCACGAGTCGGGACGGTCGCCCAGCGTGGCGCCGGCGCAGACCGGAGCAGAGGCGCGGGCTTGGTCCGTCACGCCGCGGCGGCCGTACCCTGACGACGTGTTCGCCCGCCTGCGTGAGCCGCTCACGCCCGCCCGCTACCGCCGCATCACGGTCGTGGCCCTGGTGCTGCTCATCCTGATCGTGGTGACCGGCGCGGGCGTGCGGCTGACGGGCTCGGGGCTGGGCTGCACCGACTGGCCGAACTGCACCGAGGAGCGCTTCGTGGCCGACCGCGGGGACGTGCACGCCATGGTCGAGTTCGTGAACCGGTTGATCACCGGGCTGGTCTCGGCGGCCGTCGCGCTGGCCGTGCTCGGCTCCCTGCGCCGGGCGCCCCGCCGGCGCGACCTCACCTGGCTGTCGCTCGGCCTGGTGGCCGGCGTGCTCGCGCAGATCGCGCTGGGCGCGGTGGTCGTGCTCACGCACCTCAACCCGTGGCTCGTGCAGGGCCACTTCGTCCTCTCCATGCTCCTCGTGCTCGACGCCGT
>DATAGR010000335.1:0-5866 GCA_036263575.1 Aquihabitans sp.
GACGGGTCGGCGACCTCCAGCAGCACGACCACGACCACGTCCGGCGAGGGAGGCGGTCCGAACGGTGCGCTCGTCGGCGGGGACGCCGGCTCCGGCGCGACGACCACGACCACGATCCCGACGACCACGAACGTCGGTGTCGTGCCCGGCGACCCTCCGGCGGGGCGCGCCTGCGGCTGATCGGGTCAGCGAGCCTCGGCGAGGGCGGCGTCGACGGCATCGGCCACCCAGGCGCCGGCGGCGGCCATGGCCTCGGTGGAGCGCGTGGCCCGGCAGACCACGAACGCGCCCTCGAGGGCGGACAGGTACACCAGCGCTGCGTCGCGTGCGGCTCGCTCGCCGAGCCCGGCGGCGCGCAGGCGTGAGGCCAGCGCCTCCAGCCAGCCCTCGAAGATCTCCCCCGTCGCCCGGCGCAGGCGCTCGTTGGTGCTGGCCACCTCGAGGGCGACGGTGGCGATCGGGCAGGCGTCCGCGTAGCCGGACGCCTCAAGGACCTGGGCGGCGGCCGGGAAGCTCTGCCGGATCCCGGTCGCCACGTCGGGCGCGTCGTCGATGATCGCCTCGACGAGGAGCTGGTAGCCGGCGCCGGAGGTGCGGAGGGCGGCCTCGGCCAGGTCCTCCTTGCCGCCGGGGAAGTGGTGGTAGAGCGAGCCGATCGTGGCCTCGCCGGCGGCGACGATGGCCTTGAGGCCGGTGCCGGCGTAGCCGTGCTCGCGGAGGAGGTCGGCGGTGGTGGCGACGAGGCGCTCCCTCGTGTCGTTCGTGCGCTCGGCCACGGCGTGCTCCTCGAGGGTTGCGGCGTCGGACGCCACCCTAGTAGAACGATTGCTCTAGAACGATCGCTCCAGCGATCGTCGACCTGGAGGAGGACCGCCGTGGGGCCGACCACCGAGCGCACCCGGACGTCACCCGCGGGCGGGCTGCGGCTCGCGGCCGTGGGGTTCGCCGTCGCCGCCGTGCTGCACAACGCCGACCACCTCCGCCGGGGCCTGGGCGGGGTGACGACCGAGCTCCAGGTCGCCGGCTACGCCGCCATGGCGCTCTCCGCCCTGGCCGTCGTGGTGGTCCTCGTCGGCCACCGCACCGCGCCCATCGTCGCCGTCGCCGCCGGCTTCCCGCTCGCCGCGGGGTTCGCCGCCTCGCACTGGCTGCCCCACTGGAGCGCGCTGAGCGACCCGTTCGTGGACGGCGGCGCCGCGGTCGTGTCGATCGTGGCCTCGCTCCTCGAGATCGCCGGCGCCCTGTGGCTCGGCGCCGCCGGCCTGCGCGTCCTGCGCCACGACGGTCTGGCCCGCGCCGCCTGGTAGCGCCAGGGCGAGCGACTCCGGAACGAGCCGAGCCGCAACGAGCAGCGCCGGCCCCGAGGGAGCCGGCGGTGCGTCGTGCCCTCGGGGCGATTCGAACGCCCGCACACGCCTCCGGAGGGCGATGCTCTATCCCCTGAGCTACGAGGGCAGGGCCGCCACCCTAGATCGTGCCGGTGGGCCGCCCAACTCGATCCCCGGGCACGCCGGTGGCCACCGCAGGCGGTCCGACGTGGCCGGAACGGGCGGAAGGCCGCTGCGGAGCAGGCGGTAGGCTCGCCGCCATGCCGTCCACGGTCGTGCTGGTCGTCGACGACGACCCGGTCATCCTGAAGCTGCTCACCGTCAACTTCGAGCTCGAGGGCTACGAGGTCTGCTCGGCGACGCAGGGGGCCGAGGCCCTCGAGGTGGCGCGCGAGCGCCGACCCGACGTCGTGGTCAGCGACATCATGATGCCCGTCATGAGCGGCATCCAGCTGGTGGAGGCCATGCGCGACGACCTGGAGCTGCGGGCGATCCCCGTGGTCCTGCTGTCGGCGAAGGCCCAGGCGGCCGACATCCGCACCGGCCTCGAGGCCGGCGCCGCCGACTACGTGACGAAGCCGTTCGAGCCCCTCGACCTGGTGACCCGGGTCGAGGCCGTGCTCGGCCGCTGACCTCCCGCCACCCGCTCCGCCCTCCGTCCCGAAGGACCCCGCCGTGATCCGCGACGACCTCGCCTCCGCCGTGCACGACGCCCTCGTCGCGCTCGCCGTCGACCCGCTGCCCGAGCGGATCGTCCTGGAGCGCCCGGGCCGTCGCGAGCACGGCGACTGGTCCACCAACGTCGCCCTCGCCACCGCCAAGCGGGCCGGGCGCAACCCGCGCGAGCTGGCCACCGAGCTGGTCGCCCACCTCGGCGCCGACCTGCCGCCGCACGTGACGTCGGTCGACCTGGCCGGCCCAGGCTTCGTGAACTTCCACCTGGCCCCCACCTGGCTGCACGACGTGCTGGGCGAGGTCGTGAGGGGCGGCGTCGAGGGCTACGCCCGCCCGGACCTGGGCGGCGGTCGCCGGGTCAACGTCGAGTTCGTGTCCGCCAACCCGACGGGACCGGTGCACGCCGGCCACGCCCGAGGCGCGGCGCACGGCGACGCGCTGGCCCGCCTGCTGGAGCGGACCGGGCACGACGTCACGCGCGAGTTCTACGTGAACGACCGCGGCGTGCAGATGCAGAGGTTCGGCGAGTCCCTGGCGGCGCGCAAGGCCGGCCGGCCCGTGCCCGAGGGCGGCTACCTGGGGGAGTACGTCACCGAGTGGGCGGCGGAGATGCCCGACGACGTCGACCCGGTGGCCTGGGGCGAGGACCGGGCCCTCGCCGACCAGCGGGAGACGTTGGCCGCGTTCGGCGTCACCTACGACGTGTGGTTCCGAGAGCTGTCGCTGGTCGAGGCCGGCCGGATCGACGAGACGCTCGCCGAGCTGCGCCGGCTCGGGAAGGTCTTCGAGCTCGACGGGGCCACGTGGCTGCGCGCCACCGAGTACGGCGACGACAAGGATCGCGTGCTCATCAAGGGCGACGGCGAGATGACCTACCTGCTCCCCGACATCGCCTACCACCGCGACAAGTTCTCGAGGGCCGACCGGCTCGTCAACGTGTGGGGCGCCGACCACCACGGCTACGTGTCGCGCATGAAGGCGGCCATGGCCGCCCTCGGCCACGACCCCGCCGAGCTCGAGGTCGAGATCGTGCAGATGGTCGACCTGCTCAAGGACGGCAAGCCGATGAAGCTGTCGAAGCGGGCCGGCAACGTGGTGGAGCTGCGCGACATCGTCGACGAGGTCGGGGCCGACGCGGCGCGCCTCACCTACCTCCTCCAGTCGGTCGACTCCCGCCAGACGGTCGACCTGGCCGAGGTGGCCAGCCAGGGGATGGACAACCCCGTCTTCTACGTGCAGATGGCCCACGCCCGGATCCACGGCATCACCCGCAAGGCGGCCGAGGCGGGGTTCACCCGCGGCCCGCTGGAGGCGGCCGACACCTCGCTGCTCGTGCACGAGCGCGAGCTCGACGTCCTCCGGTCGCTCTCCGAGCTGCCCGACGTGGTGCGGCTGGCCACCGAGGACCGCGCCCCGCACAAGGTCACCACCTGGGTGCGGGAGCTGGCCGGCGCCTTCCACGGCTTCTACCACGACTGCTACGTGGTTGGCGACGGCGTGTCGCCCGAGCTCACCGAGGCCCGCCTCTGGCTGGTCGAGTCGGCGCGCATCGGCCTGTCGATCGGCCTCGACCTGCTCGGCGTGTCGGCCCCGGAGTCGATGTGACCGGAGTCGACGTGACCGGGGTCGCGGCCCCGTGAGCGCCCTGCCCTGGGGCCTGCTGCCGGACTCGGCCGAGGTCGGCCCCGACGGCGGGCTCGTCGTCGGCGGCTGCGACGTCGGCGAGCTGGCCGAGCGCTTCGGCACCCCGCTGTTCGTCTACGACGAGGCTCAGCTGCGCGCCCGGTGCCGCGAGGCGGTGGCCGCCTTCGGCGACGGCGTCGCCTACGCCACCAAGGCGTTCCTGTGCCGGGCCATGGCCCGCCTCGTGCACGAGGAGGGCATGCACCTCGACGTCGCCAGCGGCGGCGAGCTGGCCATCGCCCTCGCCGCCGGGGTGCCCGCCGACCGGTTGGTCCTGCACGGCAACAACAAGGGCGTCGACGAGCTGGTCCGGGCCCGCGAGGTCGGGGTGGGCCGCATCGTGGTCGACAGCTTCGACGAGCTCGACCGCCTCGAGGCGCTGCACGACGCCGATGGCCTCGTGCCCCGGGTCCTGCTGCGCATCACGCCCGGCGTCGAGGCCCACACCCACGAGTTCGTGATGACGGGCCAGGACGACTCCAAGTTCGGCTTCGGGCTCAAGGTGGGCGACGCGGCGCGGGCGGCCACCCGCGCCCAGGCGTCGCCGGCGGTCGAGCTCCTCGGCATCCACGCCCACATCGGCTCGCAGGTGTTCGTCGCCGGCTTCTACGACCAGGCCGTCGAGGCGCTGGCCCCGTTCGTCAACGAGCTCGGCCTCCCGGAGCTGTCCATCGGCGGCGGCATCGGGGTGGCCTACGTCGAGGGCGAGGAGGCCCCGTCGATCACCGAGTGGGGCGACGTCGTGCGGGCGGCCTGCGCCGGCGCCGGCATCACCGCACGGGTCTCGGCCGAGCCGGGGCGGGCCATCGCCGCCGCCGCCGGGCTCACCGTCTACCGGGTGGGCACGGTCAAGGAGGTGCCCGGCATCCGCACGTTCGTCGCGTGCGACGGCGGCTTCATCGACAACCCCCGCCCCGCACTGTACGGGTCGGGCTACGAGACCTTCGTGCCCCGGGCGGTGACGGCGGACCGCACCGAGGTGGTGCGGCTCGTCGGCAAGCACTGCGAGTCGGGCGACGTGCTCGTGCCCGACGCCAAGGTGCCCGCCGACCTCGCCGTGGGCGACCTCATCGCCACCCCGGTCACCGGCGCCTACGGCCGCACCATGGGGTCGAACTACAACTCCCTGCCCCGCCCGGCCGTGGTCTTCGTCGCCGACGGCGAGGCCCGGCTCGTGATCCGGCGCGAGACCGACGAGGACCTGCAGGCCACCGACGTCGGCTGACATCCGTTGCGATCGGCTGACCCGGCGCACGCGGCCGGGCCGCCGGGTACGGTCGCACGCCGTGGTGGGACCAGGTGAGCGAGAGGGGGCACCGCCCGAGGCGTCGCTGGCCGCGGCGTGGGAGGCGAACGCCGCCGACTGGATCGCGTGGGCCCGCACCCCGGGCCACGACCTCTACGAGCGCTTCCACCGCGACGCGCTGTTCCGCCTGCTGCCGCCGCCGGGCCGGCTCACGGTCGACCTCGGGTGCGGTGAGGGCCGGGTGGGACGGGACCTCCTCGCGGCCGGCCACGTCGTGGTCGGTGTCGACCGGTCGCCGACGTTGGCTGCGGCCGCGGCGACGCACGAGCCGGCGCTCCCCGTCGTGCTGGCCGACGGCGTCGCCATCCCGATGGCCGACGCCTCGTGCGACCTGGTGGTGGCGTTCATGAGCCTCCAGGACATGGATCGCCCCGACGCCGCCTTCTTCGAGGTCGCCCGGGTGCTCGAGCCGGGCGGGCGGGCGGTCATGGCCGTCGTCCACCCGCTCAACGGCGCCGGCACGTTCGCCGGCGAGCGCGGCGACGCGAGCGCGCCGTTCGTCATCGACGGGTCGTACCTCGAGGCGCACCGCTACGCCGACGACGTGGACAGGGACGGGCTCCGGATGCGCTTCGTGAGCGACCACCGCAGCCTGGCGTCGTGGTCGGGGATGATCGAGGCGGCCGGCCTGCTGGTGGAGGCGATGCGGGAGGTCGGCAGCCCCGATCCGGCCGACCGCTGGCACCGCGTCCCGCTGTTCCTGCACCTCCGCCTGCTCCGGCCCTGAGCGGGCAGCGCCGACCCGAACGCGCTTTCGGCGCCCTTCGGGGTGCCCGGTAGCCTCGCGCCGTGACCGATCCGGTGGTGAAGGTGGGGGTGCTGGGCTGCGGCAACGTCGGCGCGGCCCTGGTGCAGCTGATCGACGACCGCAGCG
>DATAGR010000336.1:0-4990 GCA_036263575.1 Aquihabitans sp.
CTGTCGGTGCGCACCGCCGACGACGCCTACTTCCGCGACGAGCTCGCCGGCCCCGAGGTCACGGTGGTCCACACCCGCGTGGCGCCGCCGGGATCGTCGCGCCCGGCCGGCCGCCTCGCCCTGGCCGACCTCCCGCCGGTCCCGCCCGACGGCCTGGCCTTCGTCTGCGGGTCCAACGGCTTCGCCGACGCCGCCACCGACCTGCTGCAGGAGGCGGGCGTGGCGCCGGAGCGCATCCGCGTCGAGCGCTTCGGTGCCACCGCCTGAGGGCCCCGGCGTGCGATCCTGAGGTGTGGCACCCGGCACCCGAGCCCTCCCCGACCCGCTGACCTGCGGCGATGGGTCGCCGCCCGGACGGGTGAGCCTGGACGGACCTGGTCCGTTGGGCCCGGTCAGGGGTAGTGCGGCGCCATGACGAAGGTCGGTCTGGTCCTCGGAGCCGGTGGGATCGTGGGGCAGGCGTACCACGCCGGTGTCCTGGCGGCCCTGGAGCAGGACCTCGGGTGGGACCCGCGGACCGCCGACGTCATCGTCGGCACCTCCGCCGGATCGCTCACCGGTGCCGCGCTGAGCGTCGGCGTGCCGGCCATGGACCTGGCCGCGTGGTCGGTCCAGGTGGAGCCCTCCGATGAGGGCCGGCCCTTCTTCGAGGCCCTCGGCGCCGACGGGGTCGAGCTCCCGCCCTTCGATCCGCGCCGCATGCTGCGCCCGTGGCGCCTGCCGTCGCCGCAGCTCCTCGCCCGGGTCGCCCGTCGACCGTGGGCGTTCCGCCCCAGCGTGGCCGCCCTCACCCTGCTGCCGCCCGGCTGGGTGGACCTGTCGGAGCACGCCGACGCCGTGATCCCGCTGCTCGGCGAGGAGTGGCCGGGCCACCTGCGCATCTGTGCGGCACGGGCCGACAGCGGCGCCCGCGTCGTGTTCGGCCGTGCGGGCGCACCCGAGGCGACCCTCGATCGTGCGGTGGCGGCGTCGTGCGCCATCCCCGGCTACTTCCAGCCCGTGGAGATCGGTGGTGTCGACTACTTCGACGGTGGCGTGCACTCGCCCACCAACGCCGACGTCCTCCGCGAGGAGCACCTCGACCTCGTGATCGTGTCGTCGCCGATGTCGGCCGCCCACGGTCGGGCGATGACCCCGGATGCCTCGTTCCGCTGGGCGAACCACCGCCGTCTCGAGCGCGAGTGCAAGCGCCTCCGCGCCGCCGGCACCGAGGTCGTGCGGTTCGAGCCCACGGCGTCCGTGCTCCGGGCCATGGGGATGAACGCCATGGCCGACGACCGCTCGGACCGCGTGACGCGGGCGGCCTTCTTCGAGGTCGGCGCCCGCGCCATCGAGGACCCGGTGGCGGCCCGCCTGGCCATGGTGGCCTCCCGTCCGAGCCGGGCCGCCGTGGTCGACGCCGCCTGAGCGCCCGATCGCCGATCGCCGCTCGCGCCCGGTCGCCTCGGGTAGACCGGGGCCCGATGGAGCGGCCCATGACCGGTAGGACCCCGTGAGCGGCGGCGACGCGGAGCCCACCACCTACGAGGTCGGCGGCCGGACGGTGCGCATCACCCACCCAGACCGGGTGCTGTTCCCGGACGACGGCACCACCAAGGGCGACCTCGCCGCCTACTACCACGCCGTGGCCGGGGTGCTGGTGCCGCACCTGGCCGACCGGCCCCTCATGCTCCAGCGGTTCCCGGAGGGCATCGGCGCCGCCGGCTTCTACCAGAAGGAGGCGGGGCGGGGCGTGGCGTCGTGGATCCGCACGGTGGAGGCCGCCAAGGAGGGCGGCGTCGTCCACCACCCGGTGGTCGACGACGAGGCGGCCCTGCTCGCGCTGACGAACCTGAGCACGGTGTCGTTCCACCGGTGGCCCAGCCGGGCGGACCGGCTCGACAAGCCCGACCTCCTCGTCGTGGACCTGGACCCGTCGGGCGACGACTTCGAGGTGGTGCGGCGCGCCGCCGGCTGGGCCCGGTCGGCCTTCGACGACCTCGACCTGCCGGCCTACGTGCAGGCGACCGGCTCCCGCGGGCTGCACGTGGTCGCCCCGCTCGACCGCTCGGCCGACACCGAGGCGGTGGCGACGTTCGCCCACGACGTCGCCCGCCTCCTCGCCGCCCGGCACCCCGACGACCTCACCGCCGAGTGGCGCAAGTCGGCGCGCGGCGGCCGCCTCCTCGTCGACACCGGCCGGAACGGCTGGTCCCAGACGGTCGTGTCCCCCTACTCGGTCCGGCCGCGCCCCGGCGCCCCGGTCGCCACCCCGCTGACGTGGGACGAGCTCGACGACCCGGCGACCGGCCCGGCGACGTGGACCATCGCCTCCGTCCCCGCTCGGGTCGCATCCGACGGTGATCCCTGGTCCGACCTGCGCCGCCACGCCCGCTCGGTCCCGGCCCGGCGCGAGCGCCTCGACGCGCTGCTGCAGGAGGCGGGCGCCACCACCTGATCGCCGGCGGACCGGGGGCCGGGGCGCGTGTCGGACCTGCTGCGTACCATCGACGTCGATGACCGCAGCGCGTGCCGACGACGCGATCCTCGGCGCACCACCGGCACGCGACGTGTCGTCCGTCCCGCCCCAGGGCGGCCACGTCGCCCGGCGCTGCCCGCTGCGGGTGCAGTACGAGTGGTTCCCGCCCGAGGGCGTCCGCCCCGAGGGCCCCGCCGACCTGGAGCGGCTGCGGGCCGAGACCGGTGCCGCCTTCGAGGCCGAGCTCCTCGCCGAGGTGGCCCGCCGCCACCCCGACGCCGTCGTGGTGGATCGCCACCAGCCGGCGGCACGGCAGATCGCCGAGACGTCGCTCGCCATGGGCCGGGGCGTCCCCGTGATCCTGGGCGGGCGCCTGCCGGACGACGTGCTCGGGCGTCGCGTCGGCCGGCCGCACCTGCTCCTGCGGGCCGAGCGGCGGCCGAGCGGCTCGTGGGCGTACCACCCCGTCGTCGTCCGAGGGCGCCGCACGCTCGACGTCGGCGCCCCCAACGAGGGGAGCCGGGCCACGGCCACGTCGACGCTCGAGCAGCCCTGGCGCGCCGACGCGACGCCGGCGGTCGACCGGACGGCGCGCTCGCACCAGGGGGACCTGTTCCACGTCGCCCACCTCCACCGCATGCTCGCAGGGACGCCGCACGGCAGCGCCGAGGCCGTCGGAGCCGTGGTCGGCACCGAGCACGAGGTGGTCTGGCTGGAGCTCGACGTGCCGGTGCCCCAGCACCGTTGGGACCGGCCTCACGCCGTCGAGCAGTCCACGTTGGGGCGCTACGACGCCGAGTTCGGGTTCCGGCTGCAGGTGCTGGCCGCGGCAGCGGCGGGCGAGCCGATCGTCGGGCCGGTCGCCGTCGGCGAGTGCGCCACCTGTCCGTGGCGGCACCACTGCCGGCCCCGCATCGAGGCGGCGGACAGCACCAGCCTGCTCCCGGGCTTCGGCTACCGGCAGTGGTACAACCTCGCCCGCGTGGGCATCACCCGCCGGGCCGAGCTGGCCGGCCTGGACCTCCGATCGGCGCTGGTGCGCGACGGCCTGCGGGGCGTGGCCGACCTGCCGGCGCTGGTCGCGGCGGCGGGCGCCGCCGACCCGGCCACGCCGGTCGCCGAGCTGGTGGCGACCGTCGCCGGCACCGTCGACGACGACGACGAGCTGGCGCGCGCCGCCGAGCGCCTCGCCCTCGTCACCGCGGCCGACCTGGTCGCGCTCGACCCGGCGGTCGTCGCGCTGCACGACCAACCGATCCACCGCCTGGCCGATGCGGTGCAGCACGCCCGCGCCGGCGCCGCCGGGCGGCCGCAGCTCCGCCACGGCATGGACCGCCTCGAGGTGCCGTCGGCCGACGTCGAGATCGACATCGACATGGAGAGCGCCCTCGACGGCACCGCGTACCTGTGGGGCGCCTGGTGCGACGGCGCCTACCACCCGGTCGCGTCGTGGGCGCCGCCCTCGCCGGAGGTGGACGCCGAGGTGTTCGTCGGCTTCTGGACGTGGCTGTCCGGCCGTCGAGCGGCGGCCGCAGCTGCGGGTGCGTCGGTGGCGATCTACTGCTGGTTCCAGGGCGCCGAGGCCGGGGCCCTGCGGCGCGGCGCCCGGGCGGCGGCGGACCTGCTCGGCCGGACCGAGGCCCCCGACGAGGTGGAGCAGCTCCTCGCGGCACCGGAGTTCGTGGACCTGCACGAGGTGTTCACCCGCCAGCTGCTCAGCGGCTCCGGGGCGGGGCTGAAGGTCGTCGCCGTCGCCGCCGGCTTCCAGTGGCGCGACGCCGACCCGTCGGGCGCCGACTCGATGGCGTGGCACGCCCGAGCCGTCGAGCCGGTCGACGACCCCGCCCGGGACGAGGCGCGCCGCCGCCTGCTCACCTACAACGAGGACGACGTGCGGGCCACCGCCGCGGTGCGGACCTGGTTGCGCGACGAGCTCGGCGGCACCCCCGTCGCGCCCGGCCTCGGCGTCGTCCCCTCGGCGGCGGGGTAGCCCGCGGGCCCGACGGGCAGGTGCCCGCCCATGGTGCAACCCGAACCCTTCGACCCCACCACCGACACCGAGGCCGACGGCCCCGAGGAGATGTGCGAGTTCCTCTGCGACGACCAGATCGTGGTGGCCCGCAGCTGGCCCGGGCCCCACGGCGAGGGCAAGGTCATCGAGGAGACGGCTGGCGGTCGCCGGTTCCGGTTCGACCACACCCGCGAGACCGGGGTCCACGTCTACCTCTGCGAGAGCTGACCCCCGGCGCTCGACGGCCGCCGCTCAGGTGGCGGCCACGAGGAGCGCGAGCCCGTTGAGCGCGGCGAGCACGATCAGCACCAGGACCGCCGGCGGCAGGCGCCGGGGCGCCTGGCCGGGCAGGGATCGGACGTGGTGGGCGCAGGACGGTGCGGGGGCGGGGTGGAGGGTGCGCATGGCCTCCACCACCGGCCTCGCGCACGAACGTGACGCACCCCCGCGGGCCGGCTCCCGCACGGTCCCCGGCGCCTAGGGTCCGGCCATGCTCCACGATCGGGTGTTCAAGGGGATGA
>DATAGR010000337.1:0-2448 GCA_036263575.1 Aquihabitans sp.
CTCGTCGCCGGGGTCGCCGCGAAGGAAGGCCACCGTGGCCCGGCCGGCCTCGATCGGTTCGTAGCGGCCGGCGAACGTGCCGGGTCGCCGGGCCCGGAGGGCGAGGGCGTGGTGCAGGACGTGGAGCTTGGCGGTGGCCCGGGTGGGCTCGGCGCCGGCGCGCATCTGCTGCAACGAGAGGCGGCGGCGATCCCAGTCGAAGGCCCTCCGGTTGTCGGGGTCGACGACGGAGAGGAACCACGTCTCGTCGCCCTGGTACACGTCGCACACGCCGGGCGTCGTGGCCCGCAGGAGGGTCTGGCCCACCGCCGCCCACTCGCCCGCCTCGGCCACGCGCTCGGCGAACGGCAGGAAGTCCGCGGTGAAGCCGGGGAGCGTGAACAGATCGTGGGCGAAGGCCTGGACGGCGGCCTCGTGGGCGTCGTCGGGGTCGATCCAGTTCGTCTCCCGCTTGGCCTCCCGCATGGCCTTGACGAGGAACTCGTCGAGGCGGTCGGTGGTGATGGGCCACGAGCCGAGCAGCGTCTGGAACAGGAACCAGCGCTCGGCCGGTGTGGGCCCGTGCTCGCCGACGAGGTGCTCGGTGACCTCGAACCAGCGGCGCACGTGCACCGCGAAGTCGTCGGCCATGGCGGCGAGCGCACCGATGCGGGCCCGGCTGTCGGCAGACCGCTTGGTGTCGTGGGTGGTGGCGGCGAGCAGCCCGAGCGGCGTGCGGTGGGCCCGCTCGGCGCAGGCGGCGTGGAACGCCTCGACCGAGACGCTGAACCGGCTCGGGTCGCCGCCGACCTCGTTGAGCGCCAGCAGGCGCGTCGAGCGGTAGAAGGCGGTGTCCTCGACGCCCTTGGCGGTGACCGGCGACGTGGTCTGCTGGAACCGGGTGACGAGCTCGCCGTGCCCGGGCTCGTCGAGGAGCAGGCGGCGGGCCAGCTCGGGCGCGGCGCCGGCCTCGGCCACCGCGGCACGGTCCTCGTCGGTCACCAGGCCCGACGCCGGCTCGACGTAGGTGCGGTAGATCGGGAACGAGGCGATGGTGGCGGCGATCGCCTCCCGATCGATGTCGGGGGCCAGCTCGGCGAGGCGGTCCAGCTCGCGGGCGAAGGGCCCGGCCAGCTGCTCGTGCTTGGCCGCGAGGGCGACCTCCTCGAAGGGCTCGTCGTCGCCGGTGAGCTCGACGTAGGCCTCGGTGATCGCGGCCTCGCCGGCGGGGTCGACGAAGAGGCTGGTGGCCTCGACGGCGAACTCGTAGCCGACGGTGCCGGCGACGGGCCACGGGCGCAGGGCCTCACCGGGGTGGAGGATCTTCTCGACCCAGACCGGCACGCCGGTCTCGTCGTGGAGGCGGCGCAGGTACCCGGCCGGGTCGGTGAGCCCGTCGGGGTGGTCGATGCGCAGGCCGTGCACCACGCCGTCGCGCACGAGCTCGAACACCTTGGCGTGCGTCTCGTGGAAGACGTCCGGGTCCTCCTGGCGCACGCCGGCCAGCCCGTCGATGTCGAAGAACCGGCGGTACCACCCGGTCTCGGGGTCGACGTCGAACACCCGTTGCCGCTCGGCGTCGTCGCGCCACCACGGCGTCTCGTCGGACGCAGCGAGGTGGTTCGGCACGATGTCGAGCAGCACGCCCATGCCGAGGCGGCCGGCGGCGGCGGCAAGCGAGCGCAGCGCGGCCTCGCCGCCCCGCTCCTCCGAGACCCGGGTGGGGTCGGTGCCGTCGTAGCCGTGGGTCGACCCGCCGACCGACTCGAGCGACGGGGACAGGTAGAGGTGCGAGATGCCGAGGTCGTGGAGGTGCGGCAGGATCGCCTCGGCGTCGGCGAACGTGAAGTCGGCCGTCAGCTGCAGCCGGTAGGTGGCCCGCCACGGCGGCCGGTCGGCGGGCGCGCCGGCCACCGCCGGCACGTCGGGATCCGAGGCGGTCACTGGACGCGTCGCAGGACGGTGACGGAGCGGCCGGGGGCGATCACCTGGCCGCGGGCCGGGACCTGCCAGTCGTCGGCCGGCACCTCCGGCCACGCGGTGCCGAGCTCGAAGGTCCAGCGCTTGCCGAGGCGGGCGGCGGGCACGGTGAACCCCACCTCCTCCTCCCACCCGTTGAAGAGCAGGAGGAACGAGTCGTCGGTGATGCGCCGGCCCTCCGAGTCGCGCTCGGTGATGGCGCCGCCGTTGAGGAACAGGCCGACGACCTTCTGCGAGCCGTCGGCCCACTTGCGCTGCGGCATGCGCCGCCCGTCGGTGCCGAACCACCAGGCATCGGGCACGGTGCCGGGGTCGCCGACGGCGCCGCCGCGGAGGAACGAGCGCCGCCGCAGCACCGGGTGGGCCTTGCGCAGGGCGATGAGGCGGCGGGTGAAGTCGAGCAGCTCGCGGTCGTCGTCGCCGAGGTCCCAGTCGAACCAGCTGATCTCGGTGTCCTGGCACCAGGCGTTGTTGTTGCCGCCCTGGGTG
>DATAGR010000338.1:0-5887 GCA_036263575.1 Aquihabitans sp.
CCGGCCGGCCCGGCGTCGACACCTGGAGTGCTCGGGTCGCCCACCGCCTGCGGCCTCGCCGGGGGCCGGCGATAGCGTCGGGGCATGCCCGAACCGCTCGTGCCCTCCACCGGCCTCGGGGTGCTGCACCTCTTCTGCGCCCGCACGCCGCTCGCCGACCGCGCCGCCATCGAGGCGGCCGTGAAGGCCGCCGAGGCCGACGACGTGCAGGTGGTGCCGGTCGCGGTCCTGGGCCACAAGGCCGACGTCGCGCTCATGGTCCTCGGCCCCGACCTCTGGCGGCTCCGGGCCTTCCAGACGGCCGTCGTCGCCGCCGGCCTGGAGCTCGTCGACTCCTACGTCTCGCTCACCGAGCTGTCCGAGTACGCGCAGGGCCTCCCCGAGCACATGGCCGAGGCCCGCCTGCGCCCGAAGCTCCCGCCGGAGGGCATGCGGGCCTGGTGCTTCTACCCCATGTCGAAGCGCCGGGACCCCGGGCAGAACTGGTACGCCCTGCCGTACGACGAGCGCAAGGCGCTCATGCACGAGCACGGCGCGTCGGGCCGGAAGTTCGCCGGGCGCATCGTCCAGCTCATCACCGGCTCGGCCGGCGTCGACGACTTCGAGTGGGGCGTCACCCTGTTCGCCCAGAAGCCCGACGACCTCAAGGAGGTCGTGTACACGATGCGCTTCGACACCGCCTCCACCGAGTACGCCGAGTTCGGCCCCTTCACCACGGGTGCCGTCGGCGAGCTGGGCGAGGTCCTCGACGCGGTCGGCCTCCCGGCCTGAGCCGACGCCGGGCACCTCGCCCGAGGCGCCGCGAGCCGGACGATCCGGACGGCGCTTCGCGCCCCTGGGTCACGGTCACTAGTGTCACCGGCCACATGGACCTGCCCCAGCTGCTGCGATCCCCACGGGTGCTCCTGTTGCTGGTCGCGCTCGGCGTCCTCTGGCCGGCCACGCAGGCGGCGGCGCAGGGGGGCGGTGGCGTCAGCGACGCCGAGGCGGCCCGGTGCGCCTTCACCAAGGCCGAGGCGATCGACGCCAACGGCGGGCCGCTCGGCCCCTCCATCTGGGGCCGGCTCTGCCAGGTCATCGACGGCGAGGTGCGCTACGCGGAGGGCGCCGAGGTCACCGTGCTCCGGGACGGCGAGGAGGTCGGCTCGGACACCACCGACGCCGGCGGCGTCTTCGTGGTCACGATCGACGGCAACGGCACCTTCCAGGTGCGCCTCGACCCCGAGACGCTGCCCAAGGACTTCTCGCTCACCGACGAGGCGCGGGCCCGCCTCGACAACGTGCGGGTGAACCTGGGCGACCAGCAGGTGGTGTTCCGGCTGGGCGAGGACAGCCGGGGCCAGCGCGACTTCGCGGACTACGCCACGACCGTGGCCAAGGGCGCACGCCTCGGGCTGATCCTGGCCGTGGCCGCGGTGGGCCTGTCGCTCGTCTACGGCGTCACCGGGCTCACCAACTTCGCCCACGCCGAGCTGGTCACCCTCGGCGCCATCGCCGCCTACGTCGCCAACGACGCCGGCGTGCCCTTCTGGCTCAGCGTGCCCATCGGCGTCGCCGCCGGTGCGCTGTTCGGGTTCGGGAACGACCGCCTCCTGTGGCGGCCCCTGCGACGGCGGCGCATGGCGCTCCTCTCGATGATGGTCGTGTCGATCGGCCTGAGCACGGCGCTCCGCAACGGCTTCCAGGTCGCCTTCGGCCCGGCCGGGAAGCGCTACACGGCCTCGAGCGGCCAGACCGAGCGCGCCTACGGCCCGTTCCGGCTCACGCCCAACGACCTGCTGATCATCGGGGTGTGCGTGGTCGTCCTGGTGGGCATGACGCTGCTGCTGCGCAAGACGAGGCTGGGCACCGCCATCCGCGCCGTCGCCGACAACCCCGACCTGGCGGCATCGTCGGGCATCGCCGTCGACCGCATCGTCTCGGTCGTGTGGGTGCTCGCCGGTGGCCTGGCCGCCCTGGGCGGCATCCTCTACGGGCTGACGATCAACGTGAAGTTCGACATGGGCTTCATCCTGCTGCTGTCGCTGTTCGCCGCCGTGGTGCTGGGCGGGCTCGGCAACGCCTACGGCGCGGTGCTGGGCGCACTGGTGATCGGCATCGTGCAGGAGACGAGCGGGCTCTTCGTCGACACGGCCTACAAGTTCGTGGTCGCCCTGCTGGTCCTGATCGTCGTCCTGCTCGTCCGCCCACAGGGCATCCTCGGGCAGCGGGAGCGGTTCGGATGAGCGGGCCGCCCACCCGACCGGGAGGTGCGCCGTGTCCTGGCTGAGCATCTTCGCGCTCGCCCTCCAGACCGCCATCGGCTTCCAGGGAGCGTCGTTCGCGCTGGCCGCGTCGGGCCTGAACCTCCAGTTCGGCTACACGGGCCTGTCCAACTTCGGCCACGTCGGCTTCCTGCTGGTCGGGGCCTACGGCATGGCGATCGCCGCCGACCGCGGGTGGTCGATCTGGGTCGGGTTCGCCCTCGGCATCGCCGCCGCCGTCGCCCTCGGGCTCCTGCTCGGCATCCCGACCCTGCGCCTTCGCGGCGACTACCTCGCCATCGTCACCATCGCCTCGGCCGAGATCCTGCGCCTGGTGGCCAACGCCCGCCCCAGCGAGCCGCTGACGGGCGGCTCGCGCGGCATCGGCGGCCTGAGCGGGACGCTCGGCTTCTTCGACCCCAACTTCATCCCGGCGGGGAACTACGGCATCGGCGAGTCCTTCGTCTTCAACTCGCGCCAGCTGTGGTCGATGCTCTTCACCTGGGGCCTGGTCGTGCTCGTCACGATCCTCATCTGGGCGCTGGTCCGCAGCCCGTGGGGACGGGTGCTGCGCTCGATCCGGGAGGACGAGGACGCGGCCCGGGCGCTCGGCAAGAACGTCGTGGTGTTCAAGCTGCAGTCGTTCGTGCTCGGCGGGCTCATCGGGGCGCTGGCCGGGGCGCTGATCGCCCTCGAGGCCGGCAGCGTGAGCCCCACGCGCTGGGTCGCCACGCTCACGTTCGCGCTCTACACGGTCGTCATCCTCGGTGGCGCCGGCACCGTGCTCGGTCCCGTGGTCGGCGCCGTCGTCTACTGGTTCATCCTCGACGCGGTCGACGGCATCCTGAAGAACCTCTGGTTCGACATCAGCGACACCACGTCCGGCGCCATCCGGTTGGCGATGATGGGGATCGGCCTCATGCTGCTGATGATCTTCCGCCCCCAGGGGATCCTCGGCTCCAAGAAGGAGATGATCGCCGGTGCCCGCTAGCGACGCGCTCCAGGGCGTGGCGACCGAGCCCGGGGCCCGCAAGCCCGACCCGATCCTCGTCGCCGACGGCGTCGTGCGCCGCTACGGCGGCCTGACCGCGGTCGACGTCGACCACCTCGAGGTGCCGCGCGGCGTGATCACCGCCCTGATCGGTCCCAACGGCGCCGGCAAGACGACCTTCTTCAACCTGCTGTGCGGCTTCGACCGGCCCGACGAGGGGCGCTGGACCTTCGAGGGCGAGCGCGCCGACGGCGTGCGACCCCACGTGCTCGCGCGCCGCGGCATGGTCCGCACCTTCCAGCTGACGAAGACCCTGGCCCGCATGACGGTGCTCGACAACATGCTCCTCGCCGGCCACGACCAGCGCGGCGAGCGGTTCCTCCCCTCGATCGTGAAACCGCTCTGGCGGTCCGAGGAGTCGGCGAACCGGGAGCGGGCGATGGACCTGCTGGCCCGGTTCAAGCTCGACCGCCTCGCCCAGGACTACGCCGCCGGGCTCTCAGGTGGTCAGCGCAAGCTCCTGGAGATGGCTCGGGCGCTCATGGCGGAGCCCTCGCTCGTCATGCTCGACGAGCCCATGGCCGGCGTGAACCCCGCCCTCACCCAGAGCCTCCTCGGCCACGTCACCGCCCTTCGTGACGAGGGCATGTCGGTGCTGTTCGTGGAGCACGACATGGACGTCATCATGACCATCAGCGACTGGGTGGTCTGCATGGCCGAGGGCCGGATCATCGCCGAGGGTCGCCCCGCCGACATCGCCGGCAACGACGCCGTGATCGAGGCCTACCTCGGCATCGACCACGGCGGCACGGCGTCGGGGGCGGTCCGATGAGCGACGCCGTGGGCGGGCCCGGCGCCACCCCCGACCCCACCCCCGACGCCGCGCCCGGTGCCACCCCCGGGGTGGCCGGCGCCGACGTCCCCGGGACCGTGCCGACCCCCCACGAGCCCGATCCCGTGGTGGGCGGAGCCCCCGCCACCCCCGTCGGCGACGTGCTCCTCCACGCCGACGAGCTGGTGGCCGGCTACCTGCCCGGCGTCGACATCCTGAACGGCGCCTCGCTCGAGCTGCACCGCGGCGAGCTGGTCGGCATCATCGGGCCCAACGGCGCCGGCAAGTCGACCCTCATCAAGTCGCTCTTCGGCCTGGTGCCGATCCGCTCGGGGCGCGTGGTCCTCGACGGCGACGACATCACCGGCCGCCCCGCTCACGAGCTCGTGGCCCAGGGCGTGGGCTACGTGCCCCAGACCCGCAACGTGTTCCCCTCGCTCACCATCGAGGAGAACCTGCGGATGGGGCTGTACCTGCAGCCCTCGCGCTTCGGCGAGCGGTTCGACGCGGTGGCCCAGCTGTTCCCCATGCTCGCCGACCGGCGCCGCGAGCGGGCCGGACTCCTGTCCGGCGGCCAGCGCCAGATGGTCGCCATGGGCCGGGCGCTGATGACCGACCCCTCGGTGCTGCTGCTCGACGAGCCGTCGGCGGGCCTCTCGCCGATCAACCAGGACGAGGTCTTCGCCCGCATCGCCCAGGTGAAGCGGGCCGGCGTCTCGGTCGTGATGGTCGAGCAGAACGCCCGCAAGTGCCTCCAGATCGCTGACACCGCCTTCGTGCTCGACCAGGGGCGCAACGCCCACGCCGGCACCGGGCAGGAGCTCCTCGACGACCCCACGGTCATCGAGCTCTACCTCGGCACCCTCGCCCGCGACCTCTGACCGGACGCGGCGAGGGGCGGGGCCCGCAGGCCCCGCCCCTCGTGGGTGTGCGTTGTCGGGGGAGCGCTACTCGGCGCCCACGACCACCTGCTCGTCGGTGGTGTACGTGCCGTCGTCACCGTAGGTGTAGACGTCGTACGAACCGGCCGACGGCTCGCCGTACTCGGTGAAGTCGAGGGAACCGGAGGCGCCCTCGTAGTTGATGTCGGTGCCGGCCTCGAGGAGCGCCAGGCACGCCTCGTAGGTGTCGCAGGTCTCGGCATCGGGGGACTCGCCGGACGACACGTTCCCGATCTCACTGGCGATGGCGAACGGGGCGTCCGACTCCGCCTTCTGCGCCGCGAGGGCGAAGAGGATCACGCAGTCGTAGGACTGGGCCGAGTAGATCGGCGACTCCACCTCGGGGGCGAACTCGGCGAAGGCATCCGGGAAGAACGACGCGCCGCCCTCGGGGGCGGCCGACGGCGCGGTGCCGCGGATGCCCGCGGTCACGGCCGGGTCGCTCTCGTCGACGGCCTGGTACAGCTCGTTCGACTGCATGCCGTCGGTGATGTACAGCGGGACGTCGCTCGGGCCGGCGCTCTGCTTGATCATCTCGGCGACGACCTTGCCGCCGTCCTCCGGGTAGCCGATGAGGGCCACGGCGTCGGGCTCGGCGCCCACGACCTCCTCGACCTCGGCGTCGATGCCGGTGCCGGTCTCGTCGTAGGTCACGTTGGCCACGATCTCCGCGCCGGCGTCGGTGAGCGCCGGCTCGAGGAACCGCACGAAGCCGGTGCCGTAGTCGGTGTTCTGGGCGATGATGGCCACGTTCTGGTGGCCGTCGTCCGAGATCGCCTTGGCCAGGGCCTGCGCCTGCAGGTTGTCGGGCGGCGGGGTCCGGAAGTAGAGGCCCTTGTCGTCGGCCTGCGTCAGGTCGCTGCCGGTGTTCGACGGCGAG
>DATAGR010000339.1:0-1774 GCA_036263575.1 Aquihabitans sp.
TTGTCGGCCAGCACGGCGACGATCACGCCGAAGAACACCGTCACCGCCGGGACGAGCACCAGCCACAGGATGTTGTTGAGGATGGCGGACTGGAAGCCGTCGGAGCCCAGCACCTCGCGGTAGTTCTCGAGGCCGACGTACTCCGTCGCGTCGGCGTTCGCGAAGGAGTAGTTGATCGTCTGGACGGCCGGGTAGAGCAGCATCAGCCCGATCAGGGCGTAGCCGGGCGCGAGGAACGCGTACGGCATCAGCGCCCGCGAGACCCGTCCTGGCAGTCCCTCGATGAGCATGTTGAGGAAGAAGAACAGGAAGTAGGCGCCGCCGACGCCCACCACGAGCGCCAGCAGCCCGATGAGGACCTTGCTGTTGCCGTACCAGTCGGGGTAGTAGGCGAACGACAGGCACGCGTTCCACATGAACCACGCGACGAGGACGAACCCCAGCAGCCCGATCGCGATCTTGGCCGGCTGAGCGGCGTCGGTGCCCGGCCCGTCACCTCCGCTGCCGTTGACCGTCTGGTCGTGCGGTGGCGACGGCTCCCCCGGCTCAGGTGCCCCGAGGTCGGCGGGGTCGTCGATCCTGGTGCTCACTGGGGCCAGCTCGCTTCGATCGCGGCGGCGGTCTCCGCCGAGCTCTTGCCCTGGATCCACTCGACCATGCCGGTCCAGAAGGTGCCTGAGCCGACCTCCTTGGGCATCACGTCGGAGCCGTCGAAGACGAGCTCAGAGGCGTTGGTGGCCGCTGCGGCGATGTCCTTGGTCACCTGGTTCGGGTAGTTCTCGGCGTCGAAGGTCTTGTGCGGCGAGAGCCAGCCGCCGGCCTGGGCCCACTCGGCGCCGAACTCGTCGGAGGTCAGGAACTGCATGACCTCGATCGCGTCCTCGTCGTTGCCGTTGAAGAGCGCCGCCAGGTCCGCGCCGCCCAGGATCGGCGGCGCCTCACCGCCGCCCTCGGCGGCGGGGAACGGGAACACCCCGACCTGGTTGTCGAGGTCGGCCTGGATCTCCGGCGCGAGGAACGAGATCTCGAAGTTGCCCTGCCGCTCGAGCATGCACTCCGGCGGGTTGCGGAACGCCGGGACCATCGACTCCGCGACCTGGGTGTTGACGACCGTCTGGACGCCGCCGTAGACCTCGCCCTCGGTCTTGGCGATCTTGCCGAACTCGTCGAACGCGGCCACGATCTGCGGGTCGTCGAACGGGATCTCGTGCGAGGTCCACTGGTTGTAGACGTCCGGACCGTGCAGGGAGAGGACCATCTGCTCGATCCAGTCCGTGCCGACCCAGCCGGTCGCCTGGTCGGCGTTCCAGGCCATGCACCACGGCGACATGCCGCTCTGCCTGATCTTTCCGGCGAGGGCAGTCAGCTCCTCCAGGGTCGTGGGCGGCTCGTAGCCGGCGGCCTCCCAGGCCTGCTTGGGGTACCAGATGAGGCTCTTGTTGGCCAGGCGCATGGGGGCGCCGTACATGCGTCCCGCGCCCTCGACCGCCGAGTCGCCCGTGGGCGAGCCGGAGAGCATGACCGAGTCGAGCAGGCCCGGCACCAGCGTCTGGTCGAGCTGCCCGACGTCGAGGAAGGTGTCGATGGGCTGGATGTCACCGCTGCGGGCGAGCTCGAGGAGGCCGCCGGGCTGGGGGAAGAACCCGATGTCCGGGGCGTCGCCGGCGGCGACCCGCGTCTTGATCGTGGTCGTGAAGTCGGTGTCCTCGGTGTACTCGATGTCGATCCCGGACTCCTCCTCGAACGGCGCCAGGGCCTTCTCGAAGTTGGCCTT
>DATAGR010000340.1:0-2339 GCA_036263575.1 Aquihabitans sp.
GATGGGGCACTGATGAGCGGCATTCTGGACGGGAAGACGGTCCTGGTCACCGGCGTGCTCACCGAGGCGTCGATCGCCTACGCCACCGCCCGGATCGCCCAGGAGCAGGGCGCCACCGTGGTGCTGTCGAACTTCGGCCGCGCGCTGTCGCTCTGCCAGCGGATCGCCAAGCGGCTGCCGCAGGAGGCGGCGGTCGTCGAGCTCGACGTGACGAACACGGAGCACCTGGGATCGCTGGCCGACCGGCTGCGCGAGCAGGGTGCCGGCTCGCTCGACGGCGTCGTGCACTCGATCGGCTTCGCCCCGCAGGAGGCGATGGGGGAGGGCTTCCCCGAGGTCGCGTGGGAGCACGCCGCGACGGCGTTCCAGGTGTCGGCCTGGTCCTACGCCGCGCTGACGCAGGCGTGCCGGCCGCTGCTGGCCAACCCCTCCTCGGTCGTCGGGCTCACCTTCGACGCCAGCGTGGCGTGGCCGGTGTACGGGTGGATGGGCGCCGCCAAGGCGGCGCTGGAGTCCACCTCCCGCTACGTCGCCCGGGAGCTCGGCCCCGAGGGCGTCCGCTCCAACATCGTGGCCGCCGGCCCGCTGCGCAGCATGGCGATGAAGTCGATCCCGGGCAGCGCGCAGTTCGAGGAGGCGTGGGAGGGCCGGGCGCCGCTGGGCTGGTCGGTGACCGACACCGAGCCAGCGGGCAAGGCCGTCGTGGCGCTGCTGTCGGACTGGTTCCCCGCCACCACCGGCGAGATCGTGCACGTCGACGGAGGCTTCCACGCCGTCGGCGTGTGAGGTCGTGGAGCCACGCGGTCGGCGTCCGGCACCGCATCCGCCTGAGTCATCCGCACGGAAAGAGACAGCGTGCCCCGCGCAACCGTCGACATCACCCCCGCAGGCCAACGCCCCGACGAGGACCCCTCGCTCGCCGTCCGCAACAACGGGGGTGCCGAGCCCTCGACGGCGCCGGCGCCGGCCGGGCGGCGAGAGGCGTTGCTGCTGCTCTCCTTCGGCGGCCCCGAGGGGCACGACGACGTCATGCCGTTCCTCGAGAACGTCACCCGCGGGCGCGGGGTCCCGCGCGAGCGGCTCGAGGAGGTGGCCGAGCACTACCACCACTTCGGTGGCGTGAGCCCGATCAACGAGCAGAACGAGGCGCTGCTCGCGGCGCTGGAGGAGGAGCTTGGCGCCGCCGGGATGGACCTGCCGGTGTACTGGGGCAACCGGAACTGGGCTCCCTACGTGGAGGACGTCTGGCGGCAGATGGCCGAGGACGGCATCGAGCACGCCTACGTGCTGTCGACCTCGGCCTACGCCTCGTTCTCCGGCTGCCGGCAGTACCACGAGGACGTCGCCCGGGCGCGCATCGCGCTGTCGGGGGACCCGTCGGCCCCGGCCGGGCCGACCGCCGAGAAGCTGCCGCACTACTACGACCGGCCCGGCTTCGTGCGGGCCAACGCCGAGGCCCTGGCCGGGGCGCTGGCCACGCTGCCCCAGGAGCTGAGGGACACCGCGCGGCTGGTCGCCACGGCGCACAGCATCCCCGAGGCCATGGCCGCCGTCGCCGGGCCGGAGGGCCACGCCTACGAGGCCGAGCTCACGGCCGCGGCGCGCGCGGTGGTGGACGAGGTCGCCCCGGGGCGGCCGGTCGACCTGGTCTGGCAGAGCCGCAGCGGTCCGCCGTCGGTGCCCTGGCTCGAGCCCGACGTGAACGACCACCTGCGGGCGCTGGCCGCCGGCGGTGAGCGGGCGGTGGTGCTGTTCCCGATCGGCTTCGTCAGCGACCACCTCGAGGTGATCTGGGACCTCGACAACGAGGCCCGGGAGACCGCCGAGGAGCTGGGGCTGGCCTTCGCCCGCGCCGGCACCGCGGGCACCCATCCCGCGTTCGTGCGCGCGCTCGTCGAGCTGCTCGCCGAGCGGCGGGCGGGCGGGCCGCCGCGCTTGGGCACCAACTGCCCCGCGTCCTGCTGCCATGTCCCTGGTCGGCCTACCGGCCTCCACCGCGGCCAGGAGCCGTCCCCCCGCTGAGCTGAGCCGTTGCGTCGCGCCTGCGCGGAGCCCTCCGGGCCCCACTCGGCACGACGAGCTCGCTCGTCGGACCACCGCGGGGCCATGATGCGCCGGTGCCGCACCTGTCGCATCGGCCGGCCGCCCCGCTGCGGCCCTACGTGGCGATGGCGCTCGGGTACCGGGTGCCGGCGCTCCCGGGCGGCCTGCACCGGGGGCTGCCCTCGCGGCACGTCACCCTGGTGCTCGAGCTCGCCGCACCCCTGCGCCTGACGATGGCGGCCCCGGTCGCCGCGCACGGCGTCGTCGGCGGGCTCTCGACCGCGCCGGCGCTGATC
>DATAGR010000341.1:0-2973 GCA_036263575.1 Aquihabitans sp.
TCGCCGGTCGACGGTGGCGACCACGACCCTCGTGCCGGGGTCGACGCCCGCCGCGGCCAGGGCCGCGTCGACCACCTCGGCCACCTCGGCCTCGGTCGCGTGGGTGGAGCACCCGACGCCGACGGCGACCCGGGCCGGCACCGGGACCGAGGCGGCGGCCGCGACGCCGTCCCCGGCGGGTGCCTCGACGGCGCGCGCCGGCTTGTCGCCCCAGGCGACGAAGACGGGGTTGTCGGCGGCGAAGCGGACGCCGCCGTCGGGCAGGGTGTCGGCCCGGTCGACCGACACCTGCACCAGCGAGCCGAGGCGGCGGTGGGCCTCGGCCGCCCGGTCGACCGCGGCGAACGTGGCCACCAACCGGCCGCCGTCGCGCAGCCGCGCCCAGGCGGCGTCGAGCACATCGAGGCCGCCGCCGCCCACGAAGACCCGGTCGGGGTCCGGCAGGCCGTCGAGCGCATCGGGGGCGCGGCCCGTGACGACCTCGACCAGCGCGCCCAGGGCGGCGGCGTTGGCCACGGCCCGCTCGGCGTCGTCGGGCTGGCGCTCGACGGCGATGGCGCGCAGCCCGCGGGCGGCGAGGGCGGCTTCGATGGCCACGCTGGCGCTCCCGGCGCCGAGGTCCCAGAGGACCCCGTGGGCCGGAAGGTCGAGCTTGCCGAGGACGACCGACCGCACCTCGGGCTTGGTGATCATCCCGGCGCGATGGGCGAAGGCGTCGACGGGGCGGCCGCCGGGTCGGGCTGCGGGCGCCACCGCCGCGTCGCCGTGGCTGATGACGAGCACCGACCGGTGCGGGTGGCGACCGGCGGCGACGCCGTGGAGGTCCCCGACCGTGACCTCCTCCTGCGGCTCGCCGAGGTGGGACGCGACGACGGCGGTCGGGTGGGACGCGCCGTGGGCGAGGAGGGCGGCGGCCACCACCTCCGGCGGCGCCTCGGGGCCGCAGAGCACGGCGGCGACCGGCGCCACCGCCAGCTCGGCGATCACCCCGGGGGCGACGCCGGTGTGGCACGAGCGCACGACGGCGCCGTCCCAGGCCAACCCGGCCCGGGCGAACGCGAGCGACACCGACGACGGCGCCGGGTGGACCACGACGCCCCGCCCGCTCGGCGCGAGCCGAGCCCGCAGCGCCCGGGCGATGCCGAAGAGGCTGGGATCGCCCGATGCCAGGACGCAGGTGGGCCCGTCGTGGGCGGCGACGGCGTCGAGGGCGCCGAGGCCGGCGCCGACCACGGCCGTGGTGGCGTCGGGCGTGCGCAGGTGCTCGGTCGCGCTGAGCTGGTCGGCCGAGCCGGCGACCAGCGTGGCGGCGCGCACCGCGGCTTCGGCGTCGGCGCCGACCGGGCGCCCGCCGAGCAGGCCGACGACCACCACCGGCGGGCGCACGTCGCCGCCCGTCACGCCCGGCTCCCGGTCGGGGCGGCGCCCACCGGCGCGGCGGCGGGGACGGTGAGGTCGAGGGCGGCGACCAGGCCGACGACGACCACGCCGGCGCCCGCCGGGGCGACGGCCGCCAGCTCGCCCAGCGGGGCGCGCTCGGTGCGCATCGGATCGGTCGACGGTCCGCCGGTGGGCACGGCGGCCGCCGGCACGGCTGCTGCCGGCACGGCGGGATCGGCGCCCGAGGCCAGGGCGGCGATGGTGCGAGGCAGGTCGGTGGTGCGGACCACCAGCGTGTGGGCGGGGTCGGCGGGCACGGCGATGGTCGGGTGGGCGACGGCCGACGACGTGCCGGCCGGCCGGTCGACCGTGAACGTCGTGGTGACGGCCACCGTGCGCTCCTGCACGGGGATCCCGGCGGCGGCGACGGCGGCCAGGTCGGCGAGCACCCCCGGGACGACCACCGCGTCCACGCCGGCGGCTCGCAGCGCGTCGCGCTCGACGTCACCGGCCGGGTGGGCCCAGGGGTCGCCGAGGTAGAGTCGGATCACGCCGGGGCCGCGTCCGACCGCGGCCAGGAGGGCGGCATCGACCGGCTCGTCGTCGGCCCACGTGACCGGCGCGGCCACGTCGAGGGCGGCGACGAGCGGGCTGAGGGCACGGTCGGCGACCAGCTCGCGGGCGGCGAGGACCGCCCCCTCGGCGTCGAGCGTGAGGAGGTCGACGTCACCCGGTCCGGCGCCGACCAGCGCGACCACGAAGGAGGCGTCAGCGCTCACCGACGACCTCCGAGGTCCCGCCCCGCCGGCGCTCGGCCGGGACCGGCCGTCCCGTCGTGGTGCCGGGTGCCGAGCGACGCCGGTGGCCGTGGGCGTAGCAGGGGTCGTAGAGCAGGGAGCGGGCGCCGCCCGCGCCCAGCGCCGGCCCCACCAGCACCAGCAGGGTCGTGCGGGCGCCGGTGGCCCGGATGGCGTCGGGGAGCTCGGCGACGGTGGTGGTGGCGACCTGCTCGTCGGGCCACGACGCCCGCACCACGACGGCGGCCGGCGTCTCGGGCGGGTAGCCGTCGCCGCCGGCGAGCAGGGCGTCGCGCAGCGCCTCGGGCCGCGCTCCCGAGAGGTAGACCGCCATGGTGGTGCGGTGGGCGGCGAAGCCGGCGACGGTCTCCCGGTCGGGCATGGAGGCGGCGGTCCGGCCGGGGAGGCGGGTGGCGACGATCGACTGGGCGACCTGGGGCACGGTCAGCTCCCGGCCGAGGGCGGCCGACGCCGCGGCCAGCGAGCCGACGCCGGGCACCAGCTCGTACGGGCGGCCGTTGGCCTCGCACCAGTCGAGCTGCTCCTGCACGGCCGAGTAGATCGAGAGGTCGCCGGAGTGGAGGCGCACGATCCGTGCGTCGGGGTGGTCCCGGTAGATCGCCAGGACGTCCTCGAGCGTCATGCCCGCGGAGTCGTGCACCTCGGCGGCGGGCGAGGCGTGGTCGAGGACCTCGACCGGCACGAGCGAGGACGCCCACACCACCACGTCGGCCGCGGCGAGGCGGTCGGCGCCCCGGAGGGTGAGCAGGTCGGCGGCACCGGGCCCGGCGCCGAC
>DATAGR010000342.1:0-1764 GCA_036263575.1 Aquihabitans sp.
CCTCGCCCACGACCGGGCCGACGCCGGAGACGAGGTTGAACACGCCGGGCGGGAGGCCGATGCCGTCGATGATCTCGGCGAGGATGAACGCGTTGAGCGGGGCCACCTCGGAGGGCTTGAGCACGATCGTGCAGCCGGCGGCCAGCGCCGGGGCGACCTTCGCCACGATCTGGTGCAGGGGGTAGTTCCACGGCGTGATGCAGCCGACGACGCCGACCGGCTCCTTCACCACCAGCGAGTTGCCGATCTGCTCCTCCCACGGGAACTCGTCGACGATGGCCGGGTACGTGGAGGCGACGGCCTGCGGCAGCCCGGCCTGGATCAGCTGCGACAGCAGCAGCGGCATGCCGACCTCGCCGGTGATCGTCTCGGCGATCTCCTGGTTGCGGGCGCCGATGCCCTCGGCCATGGCCTGGACGAACTTGGCCCGGTCCTGCGGGCTGGTGGCGGCCCAGCCCTCGAAGGCCGCCTTGGCGGCGGCGACGGCCTTGTCCACGTCGGCCGCGGTGCCGGCCGGGATGCGGCCCATCACCTCCTCGGTGGTGGCGTTCACGACGTCGATCGTGTCGCTGCCGTCCGAGGGCACCCACGCCCCGTCGATGTAGAGCTTCGTGAAGTCTTGCATGCGGCCTCCCGGTCGCTCATGGTCCCTGGATGCGGAGGCTACCGCCGGATCCGCCACCCCCGCTCGGCGCCCCGCCGGCGGTGGGTCGCACGCACCGGGTTCAGGCGGTGGCCACGGTGTCGGTGTCGCGCCCGCTGCGGAGCACCCGGCCCGGGAGCTCTCCCGTCGCCACGCCGTCGACCACCGTGGTGACGCCGTTGACGAGCACCCGCACCACGCCGGTGGAGTCGGCGGTGAGCCGGGGCGAGTCGCCCGGGAGGTCGTGCACGAGCTCGGCCAGCTCGGACCCCACGGTCTCGGGGTCGACGACCACGACGTCGGCGTGGAAGCCCTCGGCGAGCAGGCCGCGGTCGCGCAGCCCGAAGAGGCGGGCCGGCACCTCGGTCATGAGCTGCACGGCGCGCTCGAGGCTCACCAGCTTGCGGCCGCGCAGCGTGTCGGCCAGGAACCGGGTGGGGAACGGGGCGCCGCACATGCGGTCGAGGTGGGCGCCGGCGTCGGACCCGCCGAGCATGGCCCGGTCGTCGGCCCACACCTGGCGGCGCAGCTCCCACGAGGCGTCGTCGCCGTCGGGCGGGATGGGCCACAGCACGGTCCGGAGGTCGTCGGCCACGACGACGTCGACCAGCGTGGCGAAGGCGTCGGTGCCGCGCTCGGCGGCGACGTCGCCGACGCGCCGGCCCTTCAGGCCCTCGTTCGCGTCCGAGTAGGTGTCGCCGATGATGTAGTTCTCGAAGTCGGCGAGCCGCCGGAACACGCCGGCGTCGGGCGACGACGCCCGCTCCAGGAGGTGGGCCTGCACGGCGGGGTCCTGCAGCTTCTCGATGCGCTCGGGGACGGGGAGGCGCAGCACCTCGCCCCAGCCGGGGATCAGGAAGAGCCCGCAGTGGGTCAGGAAGCTCATGTTCATGGGGACCTGCACCGGCAGCGTCAGGGCGACGATCCGCCCGCCCCGCTCGGCGGCGACGTCGGCCGCCGAGAGCTGCCGGGGCACGCGGCCCGGCTCCCGCGAGTCCACGGTCATGACGTTCCAGTTGAGCGGCCGGCGGGCGGCAGCCGACATCGACGCGAACAACTCGATCTCGTCGTCGGAGAACCGGTCGAGGCAGCCGTCGGTCATGGCCTCGAGCGTCGTGCCG
>DATAGR010000343.1:0-3314 GCA_036263575.1 Aquihabitans sp.
CGCAGAGCTCGAGGCGCCCGGGCCGTGGGCGCACCAGGAGACCGGGCGACGCGGGCCCGTCCAGCAGGAGCATCAGGGCGGGTGCGAACGTCGAGGCGTACCGGCGGGCGAGGCGGTCGTCGCCATGCCTCGGCATCGACACGCTGACGTGCGTGGAGAACCCCTCGAGCACGTGCCCCGCCGGGAGCAGTGCCTCAAGCACGGCTCGGCCGTCGGCGGCCTGGGCCACGACCCGGTCGACCACCCCGGGCTCGGCGCGGAAGGGTGCGGTGGCCACCTCGACCTCCGGGCCGTCGCAGGTCACGACCCCGCCCCACGGGCACCGGTACGCGTTCGGGTCGGAGGGATCGGCGCGGACGCCGTCGAGACCGAGGTCGTGCAGCACGGTCCGGGCGTCGACCTGGCCACCGGTCGGGTCGACGATGCGGTACTCGTGCTCGATGCCGACGCTGACCCCCCGCCGGGCGGCGCCACGAGGGCGGTTGCGGAGGCGTCGAGGCCGACGGCGGCGGAGGGCACGGGCGAGCGCGGCGTCGAGGGCGCCGGCGTCGAGCTCGGCGAGGAACGCATCGACCTCCGGGCCCCGGCGCACCACGAACACCGTGGCCGGCGTGCGTCGGTCCTCCACCCGGAAAACGCACAGGTCCCACGTGATCACCTCCGCCATGACGCGCCATCCGGGACGCTCACGAGGCGCAAAGTCCACCCCACCCAACGCACACCTCCGTCCCCTGCGTCACCGCACGGCCCGCCCGCGTGACGCTACTCCGCCCATTTCACCCGCTCGGCGTCACGATCCCCCTCGACGCGGGTAGTGGGGCGTGTGAGGCTCGAGGGGTGGGTCAGCGTCCGATGGGGCGTCGGGCGCGCCCCATGCGGAAGGTGCGACGTGAAGCGGATCCTGTTCCTGATCGGTCTGGTGCTGGCGACGACAGCGTGCCAGCCCGCGGTGCTCATCCCGCCGGCCACGCTCGATGCCATCGACGCCGAGTGGACCGTCGTGTGCGGCTTCCCCGAGCGGAACCACGTCGACGTCACCAACAACACCGACGGCACCCGCTCGGTGGCGCTCACCTGGGGCGGTCAGCGGGTCGTGCGCAGCGTCGCAGCCGGCGGCTCCCTGTCGATCCCCTTCGCGACGCCCGAGCCTGCTGCCGGCTCGCTCTTGCAGCTGTTCCACCACTTCCCCGGCGAGGGCGACGGACCGCTGATCTCTGCGATCCGCTACGCGGACTGCTAGCTCGCCCGCCTGCGGCGGCCCTGGGAGCGCGTCGTCCGGGTGCCGGCGGGTCCCGGGGGTGGCGACGCCCCGGTCGTACACTGCGGCCGCGGGTGGCAGCGGCGCAGTCGTGTCGGCCCACGGCAGGAGGGGCGCGATGACGACAGCAGATGACGGGGGCGGCGCAGCGGCCGCGGCGCCCGGTCGACGGCCCGGCCCGTCATGATCGAACGGGCCCGGTGGGTTCGCCGGCTCACCGCGGAGGGCGTCGAGCCCGACCCGCGGTTCACGTTCGCCAACGAGCGGACCTTCCTGGCGTGGATCCGCACGTCGCTGGCCCTGGTCGCCGCCGGCATCGGCGTCGACGCCTTCGCCGACGACCTGCCCTCGTGGGGGCGCACCCCGCTCGCCGGCCTCCTCGTCGTCCTGGGCGGGGTCCTCTCGGCGTCGGCGTTCCGCCGCTGGTACCGCTCGGAGATCGCCATCCGCCGCTCGGAACCGCTGCCGGCGAACGGCCTGGCGCCGATCATCGCCTACGGCCTGAGCACGGGCGCGGCGCTCGCCCTCGTCCTCGTGCTCGTCGAGCGGTGACCGAGGCGCCGTCCGAAGGCGGGGTGCCGGGCCGCGGCCTGCAGAACGAGCGCACCGCCCTCGCGTGGACCCGCACCTCGCTGTCCATCGTCGGCGTCGGCGCCCTGCTCGCCAGGCAGTCGGGGTCCACGGTGGCGGGGGTCCTCATCCTGATCGCAGCGGTCGGCGCCGCCATCGCCATGGTGACCACCACGGACCGCCACCGCCATCGGCGCCACCGCTGGCAGGCCGAGGGCGACGCCCTCGTCGCGCTGCCGCACGTCCTCGCCGCGACCGCCGTCGCCACCGGCCTCGCCGCGGTGGCGGTGGCGGTGGTGGTGACCTGACCGCCTAGGGTCCCGTGCGCCCGGGGGTCGCCCGTGGCAACGGGGAGGCACGGTTGGCACGAGTTCGGCGGGGTCGCTTGGCGAGCGCGGTCCTGGCGGCGGTCGTGTCGGCTTCGATGCTGGCGTCGTGCGGGCCCCTGCCCGTGGGGTTCCGCCAGGAGGTGGTGGCCGGCGGGCTGACGCTGCCCACGGCGTGGGTGCAACCGGCCGATCCGGCGATCCAGTACATCGCCGAGAAGGCGGGTGCCATCCGGGTCGTGAGCGCCGGGCGCGTCCGGGCCAACCCGCTCGTCGACCTCTCGGCGCGGGTCCACGACCAGGGTGACCGCGGCCTCGTCGGGCTGGCGCTCGACCCGCAGTTCCAGGTGAACGGCCACCTCTACCTGGCGTACACCTACGAGGACCCCGAGGTCCCGATCGACCAGCCCGAGCAGAGCCAGCGCGTCAGCCGCATCACGGTCGACCTCGCCAGCCACACCGCCGACCCGGCGAGCGAGGAGGTCGTGCTCGGCCGGGTGACCGGCGCCGCCTGCTACGACGCCTGGGAGACGCCGGACTGCCTGCCGTCGAGCTTCGCCGTGCACACCGTCGGCGACCTCGCCTTCGACGGCCAGGGCCTGCTGTGGGTGTCGGTCGGCGACGGCGCCATCCCGCCCTACACGCCCGACGAGGTGTCGTACCGGGCCCAGGACGTCGACGTCCTGGCGGGCAAGCTGCTCCGCATCGACCCGGCCACCGGTGAAGGCGTCCCCGGCAACCCCTTCTACGACGCCGCCGCGCCCGGTTCGAACGCCTCGAGGGTCTACGCCTATGGGTTCCGCAACCCCTTCCGGTTCACGTTCCGGCCCGGTTCGGGCACGCCGTACGTGGGGGATGTGGGCGGCGGCGTCGCCGAGGAGATCGACGTCGTGCGCCCCGGCGGCAACTACGGCTGGCCGTGCTACGAGGGCGCCGCGAAGCACCGCTACTTCTCGACCAAGCCGGTGTGCCAGCCCATGTACCAGGCGGCCACGCCGGTCATCGCGCCGGCGACCTCGTACCCGCACGACGACCAGGGCTCGTCGATCACCGGTGGCGTCTTCTACCGGGGCGGCAGCTACCCGGCCGAGTACACCGGCGACTACGTGTATGGGGACTACAACGCGTTCGTCCGGCGCCAGGACTTCACGGCAGCGGAC
>DATAGR010000344.1:0-6148 GCA_036263575.1 Aquihabitans sp.
CTCCTTGAGGACCACCTTCATGTCGTCGATGGCGTCGGCCTTCTGGGCCGCGGCCTCCTCGCCCTCGACCGCCACGAGGGTGGCGATCTCCTGGACGAGCGACGTGAACTGGTCGGACTTGGCCACGAAGTCGGTCTCGCACTTGAGCTCGGCGATGGCGGCGCCGCCCTCGACGGTGGAGACGGCGACCGTGCCCTGGCTGTTGTCGCGGTCCTCGCGGGCGCCGGCCTTGGCCAGGCCCTTCTCCCGGAGCCACTTGGTGGCGGCCTCGGCGTCGCCGCCGTTCTCCTGGAGCGCCTTCTTGGCGTCCATCATCCCGGCACCGGTGGACTGGCGCAGGGCCTGGACGTCCTTGGCGGTGAACTCAGGCATCGGGGGCGGTCTCCTGGGGGGTCTCGGCGTCGGAGGCCGGGGCCTCGATCGGATCGGAGGCGACGGCCTCGGCGGCCTCGGGCTCCGGCGTGGGCTCGGGCGTGTCGACGACCTCGGCGGGCGGCTGCGGGGCGGCCTGCTGCGCGGCGATCCGGGCCTCGCGCTCGGCGGCGGCCTGCGCGGCCTGCCGGCGGGCGTCGGCCTGCTGGGCGGCGATGGCGGCCTCCTCGTCGGCGCTGCGCTCCTTGGCCGCGGGCACCGCACCGGGGCGCCGGGAGGCCATGTGCTGGCCCTCCTCGACGGCGTCGGCGATGACGCGGCTCATCAGGGTGCCGGAGCGGATGGCGTCGTCGTTGCCCGGGATCGGGTACTGGATGACGTCGGGGTCGCAGTTCGTGTCGACCACGGCGACGATCGGGATGCCGAGCTTGTTCGCCTCGGTGACGGCGATGTGCTCCTTCTTGGTGTCGAGGATGAACACCAGGTCGGGGAGCTTCTCCATCTTGGCGATGCCGCCGAGGTTGCGCTCGAGCTTCTCCAGCTCGCGGGAGATGAGCAGCGCCTCCTTCTTCGGCATGGCCTCGAACTCGCCGGAGTCGCGCATGCGGCGGTACTCCTGCATCTTGCCGACGCGCTTCGACATGGTCTCGAAGTTGGTGAGCATGCCGCCCAGCCAGCGCTGGTTGATGTACGGCGACCCGGACTTCTCGGCGTAGGACTGGATGGGGTCCTGGGCCTGCTTCTTGGTGCCCACGAAGAGCACGGTGCCGCCGTCGGCGACGGTGTCGCGGATGACGGTGTAGGCGGTCTCGATGCGCTTCAGCGTCTGCTGCAGGTCGATGATGTAGATGCCGTTGCGGTCACCGAAGATGAAGCGCTTCATCTTCGGGTTCCAGCGACGGGTCTGGTGCCCGAAGTGCACCCCCGCGTCGAGCAGCTGCTTCATGGTCACGACGGGCTCCGACATGGAACCTGCTCCTCTCCCACGGTTGAGCGAAGCCCGGTTCCGAAGCGTCGCCGCAGCAGGCGCTGCGCCGACGACCGTGGGTGGATCCGAGCGGACGTTGGACGCGGCCCACCGGGTGGCGGGCCGACGGACGAGTGTAGCGATGCCCGGTCGCCGGACCCAATGGGGCCGAGCGCCCGAGGCCGGGTCGGGCGGGCGCTACCCGGCCGGCACCCGGCCCAGGGCGCGCCGCAGGGACGGCCCGGTCCCCGCCAGGGCGGCGCCGGCGGCGGCCAGCCCGCGAGCCGGCGCCGGCGGCGGTCCGAGCCCGGGAGGAGGTGGGTCGCGCTCCCCCGCCGGGGCGCCGTCACCCAGGGGCACCAGGCGGACCCGCCCGCCCTCGACCCGCCGGCCCCACAGCGTCGCCGGGTCGAGGTAGCGGTCCCCTCGGCGCACGCCCAGGTGCAGGCGCTCGGCGGCGATGCCGACGACGTCACCGGGGGCCACGACGTCGCCCGCGCGCACCCGCACGGCGGCGAGGAACGAGTACGAGGAGCGCAGGCCGTCGGGGTGGGTCACGGTGACGTGGAGCGAGCCGGCCACCGGCCCGGCGAACGACACCGTGCCGGGCCCGATGGCGCCAACCGGCGTGCCCGGGGCGGTGCCGTACTCGAGCCCCCGGTTGCCCGCGAGCCACGGCTCGGGCGGCGGCCGGAAGGGGTCGACGACCGGCGCGGCCACCGGCGGGCGGTAGGTGCGGGGATCGCGGTCCGGCGGGGCGGTCGGCGACGCGGCGTCGATCGGAGGTGCGCCGCCGAGGAGCACGACGAGGGCGGCGACGGCCAGGGCGGCCACGGACCGCCGGGCGCTCATGGTGATCGGCGGGCGGCGCCGCCGACGGTCAGGCCAGCTCGCGCTGGGCCGCCTGGAGGCGGCTGCGGAGCTGGAGCACGGCCTTGGTGTGGATCTGGCTCACGCGGCTCTCGGTGACCTTGAGGACCTGGCCGATCTGCGCCAGCGTGAGGTTCTCGAAGTAGTAGAGGGTGAGGACCACCTTCTCCCGCTCCGGCATGCGCTCGATCGCCTCGGCGAGCTGGCCCCGCATCTCGCTCAGCTCCATGAGGGCGACCGGGCCCGCGGCCTGGTCGGCGATGGTGTCGCCCAGCGTTGTCGACTCCGAGCGGTCGCCGAGCATCTCGTCGAGCGCCGCCATGCCGGTGAGCGACAGCTGGCCGAGCACCTGCTGGAGCTGCGCCTCGGTGTAGCCGAGCTCCTCGGCGAGCTCGGCCTCCGTCGGCGACCGCCGCAGCTGCGCTTCGAGCTTCGAGAAGGCCCGCTCGACCGATCGCCCCTTGGCCCGCACCGATCGCGGCACCCAGTCGATCGAGCGGAGCTCGTCGAGGATGGCGCCCTTGATCCGGGAGATGGCGTAGGTCTCGAACTTGAACCCCCGGCCGGGGTCGAACTTCTCGATGGCGTCGATCAGGCCGAAGATGCCGTAGCTCACGAGATCGGACTGCTCGACGTTCTGGGGCAGGCCGACGGCGACGCGCCCGGCCACGTACTTGACCAACGGCGAGTAGTGGAGGATGAGGCGATCCCGCCGGTCGCGGGTCGGCTCGGCGCGGTACGCGCCCCACAGCTCGGCCACCCCGTCGCCCGTCATCGCCCCGCCGTCCCGCTAGGCACGTGGGTGGGTCCGGTCGTACACCTGGCGCAGGCGCTCGCGGCTGACGTGGGTGTAGATCTGCGTGGTCGCGAGGTCCTCGTGGCCGAGCAGCTCCTGCACGCTCCGCAGATCGGCGCCACCGTCGAGGAGGTGCGTGGCGAAGGTGTGCCGCAGGGCGTGCGGGTGGGTCGGTTCGACCGACCGGGCGTCGAGGACGCGGCGGACGTCGCGTGGGGTCAGGGGCTTGCCCCGGAGGTTCACGAAGACGACCTCCGGCGGCGTGGCGACACCGGCCAGGACCGCCCGCCCCTCGGCCAGCCAGCGGCGCAGGGCGGCCACCGACGGTTCGCTGAGCGGCACGACCCGCTCCTTGGCGCCCTTGCCCCACACCGTGGCCCGACCTCGAGCGAGGTCGAGATCGCCGGTGCGGAGGCCGCAGAGCTCCGCCACGCGCAGGCCGCTGCCGTAGAGCACCTCGACGATCGCGTCGTCGCGCCAACGCCGGGCGCCCTCGGCGAGGGGCCCGGGGTCCGGCGCCGTGGACGGTTGCCTCGTCGGTACCTCGCCGGCCGGCGGCACCAGGAGGTGGCGGAGCTGGTCGTCGTGGAGGATGCGCGGGAGGCGGCCGGTCCCCCGCGGCGCACGGAGGGCGATGGCGGGATCGGTGGCCGTCCGGCCCGTGCGGGTGGTCCAGGCGAAGTAGCGCCGGAGCGCCGAGGTGCGCCGGGCGACCGTGCGGGGCACCAGCGGGACGTCGGCCAGGTGCACGAGGTACGACCGGAGGGTGCGCCGGGCCACCGCGCCCGGCCCGTCGATGCCGTGCTCGCCCGCCCACGAGGTGAAGTCGGCCAGGTCGCGCCGGTACGCGTCGAGCGTGGCCGGCGCCGCGGCGCTCAGCGACACGAGGAAGGCGTCGACGTCCCAGGCCACCCTCCCACCGTACCGAACCGGCGACGACCGCCATTCGCTCCGCCACCTGACGACCACGGACCGCGATCACCGCGGCCGCCCATCGGGGAGGTGGCGGCCGCTGCCCTCGTACCAGCTGCCGGCCCGGCTCACCAGCCCCTGGCCCTCCAGGTGGGCCAGCGCGGTGGCGACGGCGTCGATCGCCAGGCCGGTGCGACCGACCACCTCGGGGAAGGCGGCCGGGCCCTCGGCCAGCGCAGCCAGCACCGCGAGCTCGTCCGGCGGAAGCGGCGTCGTGGCCGCACCGCCGCTCGGCCCCGGCGGCCCGACGGGCGACGCGCTGCCGATGGCGACGAGGACGTCGGCCACCGTGCGGCACATGCCGGCACCCTCCGAGAGCAGGTCGTTGGTGCCGGCTGCGGCCGGCGCCGTGGGGTGGCCCGGCACCGCCAGGACGGTGACGCCGCGGTCGAGCGCCTCGGTCACGGTGAGCATGGATCCCCCCGCCGAGCGCGATTCGACCACGACGACCGCATCGGCGAGGCCGGCGATGATGCGGTTGCGGGCCGGGAACCGCCATGACGACGGCCGCCGGCCCAGCGGCGTCTCCGACAGCAGCAGCCCGGCGGCGGCCACCGCGGCGTGGAGCTCGGCGTGGCGCCGGGGGTACGCGATGTCGAGGCCCGAGGCGATGACGCCGACCGGGGCGCCCGAGCCGGCGCCGGCAGCGGCGAGCGCCCCGCGGTGGGCCGCGCCGTCGATGCCGAGCGCGAGGCCGGAGACGACCGCCACCCCCGCCTCGGCCAGGCCGGCGCCCAGCTCGGCGGCCAGCACCGTGCCCGGGCGGGTGGCGTTGCGGGTGCCGACGACGGCGACGGTGGGGCCGTCGAGCGCCGCCAGGTCGCCGATCGCGAAGAGCAGGGCCGGCGGCGCGGGATCGTGGCGGAGGCGCTCTGGGTAGCCAGGTTCACCGCGGACCAGGACCCGCCGCCCCCCGGCCAGGTGCCGGTCCAGCTCGACGGCGGGGTCCAGCGCGCGTGCCTCCCCCACCAGCTCGGCCGTGCGCTCGGAGCCGCGGCGGAGGGCGACCTCGGCCAGCGCCGGCGAGCTCGATGGTCGACCGGCGACGAGGGCCGCCCACGCCGCCTCGGGTCCGGGATCGGCGAGGCAGCGGGCCAGCGTCGCCGGCCCGACGCCGTCCAGCGAGGCCAGGGCGATCAGGTGGGCGGTACCGGGTGGGAGGGCGTCGCTCACGCTGCCAGCCCCTGCAGGTGGCCGACGTCGGCTCGGAGCTGGAGGGCGGTGCCGACCTGCCCGGCGGTGAGCGGGCCGTCGTGGCCGGCGAGGTCGGCCAGCGTCAGGGCGACCCGGCGCACCCGCGCCAGGCCCCGCGCGCTCAGGCGACCGGCTCGCAGCACCGTGCCCAGGAGGTCACGGGCATCCGGCGCCAGGGGCGCCCAGCGGTCGAGGTCGGGACCACCGAGGGCGGCGTTGGCCCGCACGCCACGGAGCACCGCGCGATCGCGGGCAGTGGCCACCCGCTCGGCCACCGACGTCGTGGGCTCGCCGAGCGCGCCTCCGAGCAGCTCCTCCACCTCCGGGCGCAGGACGTCGACGCGGAGGTCGAAGCGGTCGAGCAGCGGACCGGACAGGCGCCGGCGGTAGCGGGCCAGCAGGCCCTCGGGGCACCGGCAGGCCCCGGGGCGGCCGGCCTCACCGCACGGGCAGGGGTTCATGGCTGCGACGAGCAGCACCCGAGCGGGCAGGCGGACCTGGAACCGCGCTCGGCTCAGCCGGATGACGCCCTCCTCGAGCGGCTGGCGCAGCGCATCGAGCACGGTCGGCGAGAACTCGGCGAGCTCGTCGAGGAACAGCACCCCGGCGTGGGCCAGGGACACCTCGCCCGGCCGCATCGACGCCGTCCCCCCGCCGACGAGGGCGACCATCGTGGCGGTGTGGTGCGGTGCACGGAAGGGTGGCCGGCTCACGAGGCCGCCGTGGAGCGGGCGCCCGGCGGCGGAGTGGATCCGCGTGGCCTCCATGGCCTCCTCGCGGTCGAGGTCCGGGAGCAGGCCGGGCAGGCGGCTGGCCAGCATCGTCTTGCCGGCGCCGGGCGGGCCCACCATGAGCAGGTGGTGGCCGCCGGCTGCGGCGACCTCGAGGGCGCGGCGCACCACGGGCTGGCCCCGGACGTCGGCCAGGTCGGGCGGGGGCACGCGGGCGCCGCCGCCGCCGGCGGCCACGGCGTGGGT
>DATAGR010000345.1:0-3269 GCA_036263575.1 Aquihabitans sp.
CGCGCAGTGGTGGTGGGAGTCGTTCTGGGTGGAGCTGGCCGGTCTGGTCGTGCTCGGGGTGCTGGCGCTGCTGACCGCCCACCGGCGCGCGCGCTGACGGCGCGCGCCGGCGGTTCGTCTTCCTAGCTGCTGCTGCTGAAGGCCGCGTCGAAGGCGGCCGCCGGCGGGTCGAACGCCAGCCGGCGGACGAACTCCAGCGCCTCGGGCGCGCCCACGAGCCGGTCCATGCCGGCGTCCTCCCACTCGACGGAGATCGGGCCGTCGTAACCGATCGTGTTGAGCATCCGGAAGCAGGCCTCCCACGGGACGTCGCCGTGGCCGGTGGACACGAAGTCCCAGCCGCGCCGCGGGTCGGCCCAGGGCAGGTGCGAGCCCATCCGGCCGTTGCGGCCGTTGCCCACCTGCTTCTTCGCGTCCTTGCAGTCGACGTGGTAGATCCGGTCCTTGAAGTCCCAGAGGAAGCCGACCGGGTCGAGGTCCTGCCAGACGAAGTGGCTCGGGTCCCAGTTGAGCCCGAAGGCCTCCCGGTGGCCGACCGCCTCGAGCGCCCGCACCGTCGTCCAGTAGTCGTAGGCGATCTCCGACGGGTGCACCTCGTGCGCGAACTTCACGCCCACCTCGTCGAAGACGTCCAGGATCGGGTTCCACCGGGCAGCGAAGTCGGCGTACCCGTCGTCGACCATCGACTCGGGGACCGGCGGGAACATCGCCACGGTCTTCCAGATCTTCGACCCGGTGAAGCCGACGACCACGTCGACACCGAGCTTCCGTGCCGCCCGCGCGGTCAGCTTCATCTCCTCGGCCGCCCGCTGCCGGACGCCCTCGGGGTCGCCGTCGCCCCAGACCCGGGGGTGCACGATCGCCTGGTGCCGTTCGTCGATCGGGTCGTCGCAGACGGCCTGGCCGTTGAGGTGGTTGGAGATGGCGAAGACCTGCAGGCCGTGCCGCTTGAGCAGGTCGAGCTTCTCCTGCACGTACGAGTCGTCGTTCGCGGCCCGCTCGACGTCGAGGTGGTCGCCCCAGCAGGCGATCTCCACGCCGTCGTAGCCCCACCCGGAGGCCAGCCGGCACACCTCCTCGAACGGCAGGTCGGCCCACTGGCCGGTGAACAGCGTGACGGGACGGGGCATCAGGACTCCCGGGGGATCTCGGTGAAGGCGGAGTTGTCCGCGGCGCTGCGCTCGACTGCGTCGAGCACCCGCTGCACCTGCAGACCGTCGGCGAACGACGGCGCGGGGTCGTCGCCCTTGGCGATGGCGGTCACCAGGTCGACGACCTGGTGGGTGAAGCCGTGCTCGTAGCCCAGTCCGTGCCCGGCCGGCCACCAGGCGGCGACGTAGGGGTGCTCGGGCTCGGTGACCAGGATCCGGCGGAACCCGGCGACCTCGGCGGGCTCGCTGCCGTCGAAGAACTGCAGCACGTTCATGTCCTCGAAGTCGAAGGCCAGGCTGCCGGCCGAGCCGTTGATCTCGATGCGGATCGCGTTCTTGCGGCCCAGCGCGAAGCGGGTCGCCTCGAAGCTGGCCAGCGCCCCGCCGGAGAACCGGCCGAGGAAGACCGCGGCGTCGTCGACGGTGACCGTGCCGGTGCCCTCCCCCGCGACGCCGGCCAGCGTGCCGGCGGCCGCGGCCAGCGGGCGCTCCCGGACGAAGGTCTCCAGCATCGCGCTCACCCCGGTGAGCACCTGGCCGGTGATGTACTGCGTCAGGTCGACGACGTGCGCACCGATGTCGCCCAGCGCACCCGAGCCGGCCTTGTCCTTCTCCAGCCGCCACGACATGGGCGCCGCCGGATCGGCGATCCAGTCCTGCAGGTACTGCGCCCGCACGTGGCGGATCTCGCCGAGCCGGCCGGCGGCCACCAGCCTGCGGGCCAGCCCGATGGCCGGCACCCGCCGGTAGGTGAACCCGACCATCGACCGCACCCCGGCGGTCGCCGCCCGGGCGGCGGCCTGGGCCATGGCCTCGGCCTCGGCGACCGTGTTGGCCAGCGGCTTCTCGCAGAGCACGTGCTTGCCGGCCTCGAGCGCGGCGATGGCGATCTCGGCGTGCGTGTCGCCCGGGGTGCACACGTCGACGAGGTGGACGTCGTCGCGCTCGATGACGCGGCGCCAGTCGGTCTCGGTGCTCGCCCAGCCCAGCCGGTCGGCGGCGTGGGCGACGGCGGTCGGGTTGCGTCCGGCGAGGACGGTCAGCTCGGGGCGGAGGGGGAGGTCGAAGAAGTGGGGGGCGGTGCGCCACGCCTGCGAGTGGGCCGCGCCCATGAAGGCGTAGCCGATCAGGCCCACCCCGAGGGAAGGCCGGGTGGAGGTGGTCATGCGGTGCTCCCGGGGTCGGGGTGGGGGCGGGGGGACACGGGCTCCGCGTCCCCCCACCCCGCTCGATCGGTCGGTCAGGACTCGAACGCGGCGTCGATGAACTGGTCGACGTTGTCGGCGGTCACGACCGGCGCGTCGAGGACGATCCGACGCGGGATGCCCTGCGAGGACAGGTCCGACAGGTTCTTGTCCTGGGCGATCAGCCGGGCGAGCTTGATCCCGTCGGCCGCCTGGGTGTGCGGGTAGATGACGGTCGCCTGGAGGACCGAGTCGCCCGCCTGGATGGCCCGCATGGCGTTCGCCGAGCCGGCGCCGCCGACCATGATGAACTCGTCCCGGCCGGCCCCCTCGATGGCGGCCAGGACGCCGACGCCCTGGTCGTCGTCGTGGTTCCACAGGGCGTCGATCTCCGGGGCCGCCTGCAGCAGGTTGGAGGCCGCCTCCTCGCCGCCCTCGACGGTGAAGTCGGCCGCGACCCGGTTGTCCACGTCGAGGCCGCACTCGGCGAGCGCGTCGGCGAAGCCCTGGCTGCGGTCCTGGGTCAGCGGCAGCGAGTCGATGCCGGCGATCTCGGCGACGACGGCGTCGGGGTTGTCCCCGACCTGCTCGCAGATGTACGCGCCGGCCGACACGCCCATGCCGTAGTTGTCGCCCAGGATCGTGGCGCGGGAGGCGGCCGGGTCGTCGAACTCGCGGTCGACGTTGATGACCGGGATGCCGGCCTCCATCGCCTGCAGGGCGACCGGCGTCATGGCGGCGCCGTCGAAGGGCAGCAGCACGATCGCGTCGACGCCCTCGTTGATGAACGTCTCCACCTGGGAGATCTGGAGGTTGACGTCGTTGGTGCCGTCGGCGACGCGCAGCTCCACGTCGTCGTACTGAGCGGCGACCTTCTCGGCAGACTCGGTGATGGAGCCCATCCAGCCGTGGTCGGCGGCCGGGGCCGAGAAGC
>DATAGR010000346.1:0-1655 GCA_036263575.1 Aquihabitans sp.
GTGGAGGTGGGCGCACACCTCGGGGGTCTCGGCCATGGCGGCGACGGCGATGCGGGTGCGGTGGCGGGCCGGCGCGGTGACGGCCACGAGCTCGCCCCGCAGGAAGTGCGGGGCCGCACCCGTCACCAGCACGTCGGCGTACGTGCCGACGCGCAGGGGCTGCGGGCGCGGGAAGTGGACGAGCTTGTTCTGGCCGGTGCGGCCGGTCAGCACCGAGGGGTCGCGACGTGACGGCCCCTCGACGACGACCTCCTCGACCCGACCGATCCGGGCCTCGTGCTTGGCCAGCGCGGACCGCTCCAGCACCACCTTGAGGCGCTCGAAGCGATCGGCGACGACGGCCGGGGCCACGAAGTCGTCGACGAGGGCGGCGGCCTCGGTGCCCGCTCGCGGCGAGTAGATGAACTGGTAGGCGGAGTCGTACTCGGCGGCGGCGGCCAGCTCGAGGGTGCGCTCGAAGTCGGCGTCGGTCTCGCCGGGGAAGCCGACGATGATGTCGGTCGTGACGGCAAGGTCGTCGATCGCCGCCCGGGCCGCGGCCAGCTTCTCGAGGTAGCGCGCTGCGGTGTAGCCGCGGTGCATGGCGGCCAGCACCCGGTCGCTCCCCGACTGCACCGGCAGGTGGAGGTGGGCGCACACCTCGGGGGTCTCGGCCATGGCGGCGACGGTCTCGGGGCGGAGGTCCTTGGGGTGCGGGCTCGTGTAGCGGACCCGGCGGATGCCGTCGACGGCGCCGACCGCTCGCAGCAGCTCGGCGAAGAGCGGCCGCACCCGCTCGTCGGCACCGGCCCGCCGCGCCGCGAGCGTGAGGTCCCGGCCGTACGAGTTGACGTTCTGCCCGAGCAGGGTGACCTCGGTGACGCCGGCCGCCGCCAGGTCCGCCACCTCGGCGACGAGCCGGTCGAACGGCCGGGAGATCTCCTCGCCGCGGACCGCGGGGACGATGCAGAACGCGCAGCTGTTGTCGCAGCCGATCTGGATGGTGACCCAGGCGGTGTGGCCGTCGTCGCGGCGGGCGGGCATGGCCGACGGGAACAGCTCGTGGTCGTCGGCCACGGTGGCGGCGAGGATCTCGGTGAGCGGCCCCTCGGTGCGGGTCCGGCGCAGCAGCTCGCCGGCGCGGTGGACGTTGTGGGTGCCGAGCACGAGGTCGACGTAGGGGGCCCGCTCCCGCACGCCGTCCTGGTCCTTCTGCGCCAGGCACCCCCCGACCACGATCTCCATGCCGGGGCGACGGTCCTTCTCGGACTTGAGGTGGCCGAGGGTGCCGTAGAGCCGGTTGTCGGCGTTCTCCCGGATGCAACACGTGTTGAGCACCACGACGTCGGCATCCGCAACGTCGGTGGCGGCGGTCATGCCCTCGGCCTCGAACTGCCCGGCGATGCGCTCCGAGTCGTGCTCGTTCATCTGGCACCCGAACGTGCGGATCAGGTAGCGCTTGGGCGCCTCGTCGGGCTCGGTCGTCGGGTCCATGGCGGGTGCGAGTGTACGACCGCCATGGCGGCGGCCCGCAGCCCGATGGAGGCGGCGCTCAGCGGTGCGAGGCGTGCAGCGGGGCGTCGGCGATCTCGGCGTCGGCCGCGAGCTTGCGGTCCTGGATGCGGAGGCGGATGGCGGTGCGGGTCTCGCCGTCGATCTCCACCTCGGCGAAGGTC
>DATAGR010000347.1:0-2585 GCA_036263575.1 Aquihabitans sp.
GTCGCCACCCGCCGGCCCGGGCCGGGCTGCGCCGGCCTCGAGCGCCCGCTTCGGGCAGCGGAAGGCGGCGACGCGCTCGACGGCGGCGTCCTCGGCGGCGACCTCGGTGGCCTCGCCGCGGCCGGCGTCGATCGCACCCGACCCGCCGTCGGAGGGCCCGCACGCCCCCAGCGCCCCGAGGGCGACGGCGACGGCCAGCGCGGCGAGCGCTCCCCGGCGTCGCGTGCGGTGGCCGGCTCCCCCGCGCCCGCCGGTGGTGGGGGGCGCGGTCCGGGGCACCGGGCCGACGCTAGCGAGCCCGGCCGGCGGGGCGGTCGGGCGCCCCTCGGTGGCTCGGGCGGCGCACACTGCGGCCGGGTAAGGAGACGGCATGGCCCGCACCCCCGCCCAGGACCTGCTCGTCGACGCCTTCGGGCGGGTCGCCGAGGTCGTCGCCGAGACGCTGGACGGCGCGACCGACGACGTCCTCGTCCACCGGGCCGACGCCGACGCCAACACCGTCGCCTGGCTGGTCTGGCACCTCAGCCGGGTCGCCGACGACCACGTCGCCGACGCCGCCGGCACCGCGCAGGTGTGGCGCGGCGCCGGCTTCGAGGAGCGCTTCGGGCTGCCGCTGGAGCCCGACGACACCGGCTACGGCCACGATGCCGACCAGGTGGCCGCCGTGCGCGTCGGGGCCGAGCTGCTCGGCGAGTACCACCGGGCGGTGCACGAGGCCGCACGGGCGTACGTCGGCCGCCTCGACGACGACGAGTTGGCGCGGGTGGTGGACGACGCGTGGGACCCGCCCGTGACCGTGGCGGTCCGCCTGGTCAGCGTCCTGAGCGACTGCCTGCAGCACGCCGGCCAGGCGTCGTACGCGCGGGGCCTGGCCGAGCGGGCCGGCTGATCACCGACGCCGCCGCGGCGAGGCGGGCCATCTCCTCGAGGCGGAACTCGTGGGTGCGCCCGGCCAGGTGCACGATGCGGGGCCGTGCCGCCGGCGCGTCGGGGATGGAGTTCCACGACGGGTCCAGCTCCTGGATGCCGACCCGGCCGAGGGCGAGCCGCTCGACCTGCACCGGCTCGAACGTGCGGTAGCCGAGGACGCGGAGCAGCGCGGCGTTCTCCCACCACGGGTGGTCGACCAGGTCCGAGCACGCCCACATGCGCTCGAGGAGTCGCTGGGTGCGGCGGCCGCCGCGGAGCACGCAGACCCCGAGGTTGGGCAGGACGTTGCCGCCGTAGCGGTGGACGACCACGCCGAGGTGGCGCCCGGGGCGGAGGGCGCCGGCGGGGTCGTCGGTGGGGTCGACGACCACGGCGTCGGCGTCGATCCACACGATCCGATCGAAGCGCGAGGCGAGGTCGTGGAGGGCGACGACCTTGCTCCAGCTCGGCGGCCGGTCGGGGGCCAGGCTCCGGTGGTGCTCGACGAGCTCGTGGCCGTGGCGCTCGGCGAGGGCGACGAGCGCCGGCCGGGCCAGGTCGAGGAGGTCCAGGTGCGGGCCGACGGCCAGGGTGCACAGCGCCGTGCCACGGCGCGGCGCCTCGGAGCGGGCGGGCGCGAGCGGGGCCGGGGCGGCCGGCGCTACCGGGCGGTCCGTCACGGTGGGCCCCTCCGGCTCAGGCCTGGCCGGAACCGGCGGGCGTCCGCGACTTGTCGCGGATCAGCTCGTACTCGGCGCGCTGCTGCTCCTGGCGGACGTCGGTCGTGAGCCGGTTGGGCGCGGTGGTCGTGTAGTGCGCGGCGATGGCGGAGATCTCGAACGGGTCCTCGTCCACGGTGAGGGCGAGCAGCAGGTCACAGTCGGCGTAGAAGGACAGCTCGGGGTCGAAGCGCGCGGCACCGCGCCGGTGGGCGAGCACGTTCATGTCGACCCGGTTGAAGTCCTGCACCGCGTCGCGGTCCCAGGGGATCTGCTGCATCCAGACCTCGCCCGAGTACCGGCCGCCGTGGTGGCGACCGAAGTCGTCGACGAGGCGGGCGCCGAAGCCGACCGTGGCGTCCGGTCGCTCGGCGAAGGCCGTGGCGACGGCCTTGAGCCAGTCGGGGTCGAACGTGTTGTCGTCGTCCAGGTAGACGACGAGGTCGCCCTCGGCGTGGTCGAGGGCGACGTTGCGGGCGGCGGCGACGCCCTGGCCCCGGCCCACGAAGCGGCGGAGGCGGGGCTCGTCGATCCGGGCGAGGAGCTCCGACGTGCCGTCGGTGCTGCCGTCGTCCACCACCAGGAGCTCCCACCGGGTGTGGGTCTGGTTGCGGACGGAGTCGATGGCCCGGCCCAGCACGCCGGAGCGGTTGCGGGTCGGGATCACGACGCTGATCAAGGTGTCGTCCGACGGCTGCTGCTGGCGGAGCCACGCCATCGTGCGGACGATCTGCGCCTCGCGGCCCAGGTCGACGACCTCGCCCTCGAGGCGGGCGATCGCGTCCTTGGCGTCGGCCAGCTCGAGGTGGGTGCGGTGGTGGGCCTCGGCCAGGGCGGCCAGCTCGGCGCGGAGCTCGTCGAGCTGCGGCTGCGGCGCGAGGTCCCAGCGCTCGAGGTGGTGGGCGCGGGCGGTCGCGGCGCGCCGCTCCAGCGACGTCAGCGAGCGGCGGAGGCCCG
>DATAGR010000348.1:0-3162 GCA_036263575.1 Aquihabitans sp.
GCCCGAGCTGCGTGACGACCTGGTGTCGTGGCTGACCGAGGTGGCCGGTGGCCGGTAGCGCGCGCATCAGCGCCGCGGCGCGGGTCCAGCGCCTCCTCGCCATCCTGCAGTGGGCGGCGGGCCGGCCCGACGGCGTCGCCATCGACGAGCTTCGCGACCGCTTCCGCCTCGGGCGGGGCGAGCTCGTCAAGGAGCTCGAGATGGCGGCCATGATCGGCGCCGACTCCCTGCACTACGACGAGATGCCCTTCGAGGTGATCGTCGAGGACGGCCGGGTGTGGGTGCGCCTGTTCTCCTTCGGGCGGCCGCTCCGCCTCACGCCGGCCGAGGGGCTCGCCCTCGTCGCCGCGGCCGATGCCCTCGTCGGCGACGACCCCGACCCGGCGTCGCCGCTGTGGCGGGCCCTCACCAAGCTCGCCGACCTGCTCGGCATCGAGCCCGGCGCCACCGTCGACGTCGACCTCGATCCCGAGGGTGGGCCGATCGGCCGCCTGCTCGCCGACGCCGTGGCCGCCGGCCGGCAGGTGCGCTTCACCTACTGGTCCTACGGGCGCGACGTCGTGGCCACCCGCGTCGTGGACCCCTGGCTCGTCTTCGCGGCGGAGGGCGCGTGGTACCTCGCCGGGCGCGACGTCGAGGCCGACGGCGAGCGCCGCTTCCGCCTCGACCGCATGGAGGCGGTCGAGGTCCTCGAGGCCGCGGCGCGCCCGGCACCGCCGGACCTCGAGGCCACCGTGCGCATCGCCGACCGCGAGGCCCAGGTGGTGCTCGACCTCCCCACCGACGCCCGGTGGGTGGCCGACGCCTTCCCCGTGATCGACGTCGCACCGGCGGCGGACGGTCGACTCGAGGTCACCCTCGCCGTTGCCGGCACGTCCTGGCTCGAGCGGCTGCTCCTGCGGCTCGGGCCCGACGCCCGGGTGGTGCGGATCGACCCGGCGCTGGGCGACGAGGACGTGCTGGCGCGGGCGGCCGAGCGCGTCCTGGCCCGCTACCGCGGTGGGCCCGTCGGGGCCTCGCGCTAGCGTCGCCCGTCGTGCCCCCCGACTCCGACGCCCCCCTCGACGACGGGCTCGAGCGCCGCCAGCGCCGCAACGCCGAGGTCGCCGCCGGCACCACCGGGCCCCTCGAGCGCCCCGCCGGACCCGAGCCCGAGCCGGACGGGGGAGCGCCCGGCGACCTCAGCGACGAGGACCTGGCGGCCGCCCGCCGGGCCCGGGTCGACGCCCGCAAGGAGCGGGCCAAGAAGTCCCGCACCCGCAACGCGATCGAGTGGGTCGCCGTGGTCGCCGGGGCCATCCTCATCGCCGTCGTGGTCCGCACGTTCGTGTTCCAGACATTCTGGATCCCGTCGCCGTCGATGGCCAGCACGCTCGTGGAGAACGACCGGGTCCTGGTCAACAAGCTGTCGTACCGGTTCCACGACGTCCGCCGCGGCGACGTCGTGGTCTTCGAGCGCCCCGACAACATGCCCACCTCGTCGATCAAGGACCTCATCAAGCGGGTCGTGGGCCTGCCGGGCGACCGGGTCTCCATCATCGACGGCAAGGTCCGGATCGACGGGAAGGTCCTCGACGAGCCGTACACCAACGGGCAGCCCACCGAGCCCAAGGTGGGCTGCGGTGCGGGCGACACCACCGGCATCGACACCGAGCAGGGGTTCCTGGTCCCCGAAGGCCACGTGCTGGTGATGGGCGACAACCGCCCCAACTCCGACGACGGGCGGTGCTTCGGACCGATCGACGAGGACCTCATCGTGGGGCGGGCGTTCCTCATCATGTGGCCGCCGTCGAAGCTGGGCGGGCTCTGACCGGCCCCCGGACCCCGGTGCAAACTTTTGCAAGCGGTCGGCGAACGGGCTTAGCCTGCCCGGATGGCTGAGAACAACCTCCTCAAGCGCTACCTCGACGCCGGCATGGCGTTCACCGCGATCACCCAGGCGAGGGCCGAGGCCCTCGTCCGGGACCTGGTGAAGGCGGGCGAGGTCCAGACCGAGCAGGCCCAGGACTTCGTCACCGACCTGATCGAGCGGAGCCGGGCCAACACCGAGGCGCTGGTCTCGCAGGTGCTCCAGGAGCTCGCCTCGCAGGCCGAGTCCCTCGGCCTGGCCACCATCGCCGACCTCACCCGCGTCGAGCGGCTCGTCGAGTCGATCCGCCCCGGCACACGCAGCGCGTCGTCGACGACGCCGCCCACCGAGGTCGACAAGGACCTGGTCGCCGGCACCGCCGTGGCCCCGGCCAAGAAGGCCGTCGCCCGAGCGTCGTCCGCCAAGAAGACCACCGCCCGCAAGGCCTCGGCCAAGAAGGCTCCGGCCAAGAAGACGGCCGCGAAGAAGACCGCAGCGAAGAAGACGGCAGCCAAGAAGGCCCCGGCCAAGAAGGCGGCCGCCAAGAAGGCGGCGGCCAAGAAGTCGCCGGCCAAGCGGTCCGCCGCCAAGAAGACCGCGAGCTGAGGCTCCCGCGGCCCGTCGTCGGCGGCTCGACGCCGAGCTCGTCCGCCGGGGCCTGGTCGCCGACCGCGACGAGGCCCACGCGGCCATCGACCGGGGCGACGTCCGCGTCGCGGGTGCCCCCGCCACCAACGCGTCGCGCCTGGTCTCGCCGGACGAGGCGGTCGCCGTGCGCGCCGAGCGGTCGCGCTACGTGGGCCGCGGCGGCGAGAAGCTCGCGGCCGCCCTCGAGCGCTTCGGCCTCGACCTCACCGGCGCGCGGGTGCTCGACGCCGGCTCGTCCACGGGCGGGTTCACCGACTGCGCCCTGCAAGCCGGCGCCACGTCGGTCCTGGCCGTCGACGTGGGGCGGGGCCAGCTCCACCAGCGCCTGCTGACCGACCCTCGGGTCGAGGTCCACGAGCGCACCAACGTGCGCCACGTGCGCCCCGGCGACCTGGGCGCCGCGCCGGACGTCGTCGTCGCCGACCTGTCGTTCATCTCGCTGCGGGCGGTGGCCGAGGCGCTCCTCGCCCTCGCCCGGCCCGGCGCCGACTTCGTCTGGCTCGTGAAGCCCCAGTTCGAGGCGACCCACGACGAGGTGAGCGAGGCCCGGGGTGTCATCCGCGACCCGGCGGTCTGGCGCCGGGTCCTGTCGGAGGTGGGCGGCACGCTCGAAGGGCGTGGAGCCGCCATCATGGGGCTGGTGAGCTCTCCGATCCGCGGTGCCG
>DATAGR010000349.1:0-6486 GCA_036263575.1 Aquihabitans sp.
CTCGACAAGGGCCAAGTCATGTTGGCCAGCACGGTGGGTGTGCGAGCAGGCGCTCAGCCGCTGCTGCCGACATCGATCTCTCGTCGGTGCAGCCGGCCGAGGGGGGCCGGCGGCAACTCGACATGCCGACCGGTGCATCGGCGTTGCGCTTGGAGATCCACCGAGCTACCATCGAACGCACGTTCGATGACCGAGAGGCGGTGAGCAGCATGGAGATGGCGGCGTTCGAGGCCCGTTTCACCGACCTGGAGGCGCGGGTCGCCGAGGTGGTCGGGGTGATCAACGCCGCCCACGGCCAGCTGGTCGAGCTCGTCGGCGAGGCGCTCGACGACAATGTCTGGGCCGTGGCCGGCATCCACTCGCCGGCCCACTGGCTCGCGTGGCAGGCGGGGCTCGGGGCCGCCCGCGCCCGAGACGTCGTCGAGGCGGCTCGGCGCCGGCGAGAGCTGCCCACCGCCACCGCCGCCCTGGCCGACGGCACGCTGTCGGTCGACGCCGTGCTGGAGATCGCCAAGCACGCGCCGGCGGCCTACGAGGAATCCATCACCGCCTTCGCCAAGGAGGCCACCGTGCCGCAGCTCCGGCGCTGCCTGCGCAGCTACGGCTATGGCGACGACGACGCCGGCGCCGGGCGGAAGCCACGCCGACCGGAGCACGAGCGATCGATCGCGACGGGCACCGACGAGCGCGGCTGGTGGATGCGGAGCCGCCTGCCGATGGACGAGGGCGCCGCCGTCGAGCAGGCGATGAAGGCGGCGCGCGACGACCTCTACCGCACCGCCCGGGCGGCCACGCCGGAGGGCGAGACCCCACCAACGGTCACCCTGGCCGATGGCCTGCTCGCCCTGGCCGAGGCGAGCCTGCGCGAGGGCGAGGCCCGGGTGCCGGGCTCCGACCGCTACCTGGTCCACCTGCACCTCGAGGCGGCGCCGGGTGACGGCGACCCGGGCGGCGTCCTGTCCCTCCACCTCGGTCCGCCCCTGCCGGCGGCGCTCCGGGCGCTCCTGCTGTGCGATGCCGAGGTCCGCCCCGTCTTCGAGATCCACGGCCGCCCCGTCAGCGTGGGCCGGCGCACCCGGACCATCGGGTCCCGGCTCCGGCGTCTGATCGAGCACCGCGACGGCGGTTGTGCGGTGCCGGGTTGCCACCGGACCAGCGGCCTCGACATCCACCACATCACGCACTGGGAGCACGGCGGCGGGACCGACACGAGCAACCTGGTCGCGCTGTGCCGTGGCCACCACCGTGCCCACCACCTCGGCCTCCTCGGCGTGAGCGGGGATCCAGAGGTGCAGGGTCCCGGAGGCCTCGCCTTCGCCGATCGCTGGGGCCGACGCCTGGAACCGTCCGGCCGACCCAAGGCCCCACGGGGCGGCCGACGACCGCCGGACCTCGCCGACCACCTAGGGCTGGAGCCGCAGCCCTACCGCCACCCCCTGGGCGAGCGCCTCGACCCGGGGAGCGTGTTCTTCGCTCGCAACCCGGACCACCACCCGCCGCGAGCGCACCCGCCGCCGGAAGCGGCCTGACCGACCTCGGGCACCTGGCGTGATCGGCTGGTAGCAAGGGCGCCATGCCGCCGCGTCCGGGGTTCCTCGCCCGCCCGCACCACCTGGCGCCCGAGGAGCGAGTCCACGAGAGCGTCCGCCCGCTCGAGCTCTACTTCGACCTCGTCTTCGTCCTGGGGTTCACCCAGTGCACGGCCCTGATGGTGGCCCGACCGACGTGGGACGGCATCGGCCACGGGGTGCTGGTGCTGGCCGTGCTGTGGTGGGCGTGGGTCGGCTACTCGTGGCTGACCAGCGTGATCGAACCCGAGGAGGGCGTCGTCCGCCTGGCGCTCATCGCCGCCATGGCCGGCCTGCTGGTCGTGGCCCTGTGCGTGCCCGGGGCCTTCGACGACGACGGCCGGACCTTCGCCATCGCCTATGGCGTGGTGCGGGCCGTGCACATCGGGCTGTTCGTCCTCGCCAGTCGCGGCGGGCCGGGGCTCCGTCGATCCGTCGTCACCCATGCGGCCACCACGGCCGCGGCCGTCATCCTCCTGTTCGGGGCGTCGTTTGCGACCGACTGGGGCCAGGAGGCCGTCTGGGTGCTGGCGATCCTCGTCGACTGGATCGGTCCGGCGGTGCTGGGCATCGACGGCTGGCGCCTCGTCCCCGCCCACTTCACGGAGCGGTACAACCTCGTGATCATCCTGGCGCTCGGCGAGTCGATCGTCGCCCTCGGCGCCGGGGCCGAGCGTGAGCTCACGGCCGGGGTGCTCGTCGCCGCCGTGCTGGGCGTGTCGGTCGCCTCCGCCCTGTGGTGGATCTACTTCGACGTGGTGTCGCTCGGGAACGCCCGCCGCCTCCGCGCCGCGACCGTGGGCCGGACCCAGAACGCGCTGGCCCGGGACTCGTACTCGTACCTGCACTTCCCGATGGTCGCCGGCATCGTGCTCGCCGCCCTCGGCATGGAGGAGACCCTCGCGCACCACGACGAGGCCCTCGACGGACCGCACGCGGCCGCCCTGCTCGGCGGGATCGCCCTGTACCTGCTCGGGCACGTGGACCTGCGGCTGCGCAGCGCCCACTCGATCAACCCGCAACGGCTCGCCCTGGCGGTCGTGCTGGTGGCGCTCGTCCCGGCGGCGACGCAGGTGTCGGCCCTCGTGACGTTGGCCGCCGTGAACGTGCCGCTCTGGGTGCTCATCGCCCTCGAGACCAGGCGCTACGGCGACTCCCGCTACCGACTCCGGCACGGCCTGGACATCCCCTTGCCCGGCACCGCCGACCCGGCGACCGACGGGGCGGCGCGCAACGGAGCGTCAACCGACGAAGGGGCCGCCGACCAACCGGCCGACGCGCCAGCGACCGATATCGACGCCACCATCGCGCCCGGCGACCGATGAGTTCCGGGCGGCGACGCCGTCCCAACCCCTGACCGCACCCACGACCCCAGGAGCTCCCCGTGGCCTTCTTCCCCTACCTCAACTTCGGCGGCAACTGCCGCGAGGCGTTCACCCGCTACCAGGAGGTGTTCGGCGGCGAGCTGGTGCTGCTGCCCATGAGCGCCATCCCCGACGCGCCGGAGGGCGCGATCGACCCGGCGACCGCCGACCTGATCATGCACGCCGCCCTCAAGTTCGGCGACGACCTCCTCATGGCGTCCGACGACGGCGGCGGGTTCTCCGGCGTCCAGGGCATGTACGTGAACTACTCGACGCCGGACATCGCCGAGGCCGAGCGGGTGTGGAAGGCGCTCTCCGCCGACGGCGAGGTCGAGATGCCCATGGAGTCGACGTTCTGGTCACCGGCCTTCGGCGTCTGCCGCGACCGCTTCGGCACCCCGTGGATGATCAGCGCCGACCCGACGGACCAGTCGTGATCATCGTGTCGGGGTGGATCCGGGTGGCGCCGGCGGAGCGAGCGGCGTACCTCGAGGGGTGCGGCGAGGTCGTCCGCGCCGCCCGGGCCGCGCCCGGGTGCCAGGACTTCCACCTGTCGGCCGACCCGATCGAGGACGACCGGATCAACGTCTACGAGGCGTGGGTCTCGGTGGCCGCCGTCGAGGCCTTCCGGGGCGACGGCCCGTCGGGCGACCAGCAGGCCCAGATCACCGGCGCCTCGGTCGCCCAGCACGAGGTCGCCTCGACCACGCCGCTCTAGCGACCACGCCGCTCTAGCGACCGCCGACCGCCGCCGGGCCGCCCGCGTCCGCCTCGGCCGAGGAGGGCGAGGATGCGGGTGGCCTGGGCGACGGGGTCGCCGTCGGCGGGCGTCAGCGTCAGCTCGGCGCGGACGGGCGCCTCGTAGGGGTCGTCGATGCCGGTGAACCCGGTGATCTCGCCGGCGCGCGCCTTGGCGTAGAGGCCCTTGGGGTCGCGCTGCTCGCACACCGAGAGCGGCGTGTCGACGAACACCTCGACGAACGGCAGCCCGGCCCGCAGGTGGATGGCGCGGGCGTGATCCCGGCCTCGGCGGTACGGGCTGATGAGCGGGACGATCGCCACCACGCCGGCCTCGGCGAAGAGGCGGGCGACCTCGCCGGCCCGGCGGACGTTCTCGTCGCGGTCCTCGGCCGTGAAGCCGAGGTCGGCGTTCAGGCCGTGGCGGAGGTTGTCGCCGTCGAGCCGGTAGGCGGGGCGGCCCAGGCCGACGAGCAGCTGCTCGAGGACCACGGCGACGGTGGACTTGCCGGAGCCGGAGAGCCCGGTGAGCCAGACGGTGGCGCCCTGCGTCGGCCGGTCGTCCCGACCGACCTCGCCGTCGTGCCACGTGACGTTCGTGCTCATCGCCCGCCCAGCCCAGCGGCGCGGGCCGGCCCCGTCTGCGTGGCGGTCACGACGGCGCGGACGGGCCGAGGATCATGCCGGCGCCCACCGTCGCGTGGGTGGACTCGTCGATCAGGATGAACGAGCCGGTGGTGCGGTTGCGGCGGTACTCGTCGAAGAACAGCGGCTGGGTCGTGCGCAGCTGGACCCGCCCGATCTCGTTGAGCGAGAGGGCGTCGGAGCCTTCGTCGCGGTGGAGGGTGTTCACGTCGAGGCGGTACTGCACGTGCTTCACCAGGGCCCGGGCCGAGCGGGTGGTGTGCTTGATGGCGAGCTTGTCGCGCGCCCGCAGCGGCGCCGCCTCGCTCATCCAGCAGACCATGGCGTCGAGGTCCTGACCCACCGTCGGCTGGTTGCCGGGCCGGCAGATCATGTCGCCCCGGCTCACGTCGATCTCGTCGGTGAGCCGGACGGTGACCGAGCGGCCGGTCGGCGCGTCGTCGAGCGGGCCGTCCATGGTCTCGACGGCGGCGACCCGGGACGTGAAGCCCGAGGGCAGCACCATGACCTCGTCGCCCGGCTTCAGCACGCCGCCGGCGACCGTGCCGGCGTAGCCGCGGTAGTCGTGGTGCTCGTCGCTGTGGGGGCGGATGACGTACTGCACCGGGAACCGCACGTCGATGAGGTTCCGGTCCGACGCGATGTGGACCTCCTCGAGGTGGTGCAGCAGGGAGGAGCCCTCGTACCAGGGCGTGTGCTCGGAGCGGGTGACGACGTTGTCGCCGTGGAGGGCCGAGACCGGCACGAACGCGAGGTCGGTGATGTCGAGCTTGGCGGCGAATCCCCGGAACTCGGCCTTGATCTCCTCGAACCGCTCCTGCGACCAGTCGACGAGGTCCATCTTGTTGACGCACAGGACGAGGTGCGGGATCCGCAGGAGCGAGGCGAGGAAGGCGTGGCGGCGGCTCTGCTCGACGAGGCCCTTGCGGGCATCGACCAGCACCAGCGCCAGGTCGGCGGTGGACGCGCCGGTGACCATGTTGCGGGTGTACTGGATGTGCCCCGGGGTGTCGGCGATGATGAACTTCCGCCGGGGGGTGGCGAAGTACCGGTAGGCCACGTCGATCGTGATGCCCTGCTCGCGCTCGGCGCGCAGCCCGTCGGTCAGGAGGGCGAGGTTCGTGTAGTCGGCGCCCATGGCCACGCTCGACCGCTCGACGGCCTCGAGCTGGTCCTCGAAGATCGCCTTCGAGTCGTAGAGGAGCCGGCCGATGAGGGTCGACTTGCCGTCGTCGACCGAGCCGGCCGTGGCGAACCGCAGGAGCTCGGTCACTAGAAGTAGCCCTCCTTCTTGCGATCCTCCATGGCGGCCTCGGTGACGCGGTCGTCGGCGCGCGTGGCGCCCCGCTCGGTGAGCCGGGTGGCGGCGACCTCGGCGATGACGGCCTCGACCGTGTCGGCGTCGGACTCGACGGCACCGGTGATCGTGGCGTCGCCGACGGTCCGGTAGCGGACCCGGGCGGTGACGACCTCCTCGCCCTCGCCGGGCGCGAGGTGCTCGGACACGGCGAGCAGCATCCCGTCGCGTCGGAAGACCTCGCGCTCGTGGGCGAAGTAGATCGACGGGATCTCGATGCCCTCCTCGCCGATGTACTGCCAGATGTCGAGCTCGGTCCAGTTCGAGAGCGGGAACACCCGCATGTGCTCGCCGGGCCGGTGCCTTCCGTTGTAGAGGCTCCAGAGCTCGGGCCGCTGGGCCTTGGGGTCCCACTGGCCGAAGTCGTCGCGGAAGCTGTACACCCGCTCCTTGGCGCGAGCCTTCTCCTCGTCGCGCCGGGCACCGCCGAAGGCGGCGTCGAAGCGGTGCTCCTCGATGGCATCGAGGAGGGTGGTGGTCTGCAGGCGGTTGCGGCTGGCGCGGGGGCCGGTCTCCTCGGCCACCCGACCGTCGTCGATGGACGCCTGGACCGACGCGACCACGAGGCGGACGCCGAGCTGCGCGACCCGGTGGTCGCGGAACGCCAGCACCTCGGGGAAGTTGTGGCCGGTGTCGACGTGCATGACGGGGAACGGGATCCGGGCCGGCCAGAACGCCTTCTCGGCCAGGCGCAGCATGACGATCGAGTCCTTGCCACCGCTGAAGAGCAGCACCGGGCGCTCGAACTCGGCGGCGACCTCGCGGATGATGTGCACGGACTCGGCCTCGAGGGCCCGGAGGTGCGACAGCTCGT